>CAYHQN010000171.1:0-7196 GCA_964358545.1 uncultured Tangfeifania sp.
GCCATATAACAAAATAAACCGTCTCTTTTTTCAATTTGGTAAAGTAGAATTAAAAGCAGTATTATAGTAACAACAGGTGTTACGACAAACATTGGAATAATTGCATTGTAAAATTATAAATCAAGTTTTATTAAAAACGCCCCGTACTTAAAAATACGAGGCGTTTTTGTATTCCATTGGTAACCAGGATTTGCAGTCTGCCAGTCCCTCCGTCCCTCAGTCTCCCAGTCCTTCCTTCCGTCCCTCACTCTTTCTTATACGCTACCAGATTGTTCAGCATCAAATATTGCGAAGGCTTCAGCTTCAGAACTTCCCGCAATTTTTGCAGATCCATGGTGACGCGGGGATGGGTGGCAAAACCTGTGCCGGCACAGAAAATTCCTATATTTTGGGAGACAATACCGGCATCGAACGCTGCCAACTGCAGTTTAACAGAATCTGTTCCGGATTTAAACCTCGAAATGTCAGAAACCATCACGCAGAATACAGGGGCACCTGCAAAATTTACCTGCCTTCCTGCTACCTGCAGCCGGTAGTCACCTGCTGTGATCAGGTCCAACTGATGTTTCTTCGCATCGTAAAGATAGGCTCCTTTTTTCATCACCACATAAACATCAATATCTTGTGAATTCATGGCGGAAGGGGCAGTGCGCTTGCCAATATCGGCCCGGTTAATGCCATCGGCGGCCCAAAGCAGATCAGAAAGGTCCTGAATTTTAAGATCGAGGGTATCAAACTTGCTTTGGGAAGATCTTTGCGCAAAGCTCTTCATCACGGATAATCCCCTGTTGAGGTCGGGTTGATTCAGAACAATTGTTTGTGGTTGTGCGAACAAAGGAGCTGATAAAATAGAAAAGCAAAGACAAATCATAATCTTATTCATGGATTTAGATTTTAATGGATTAGTTTAAAAAAGCTGGTTGGTCTCTATTCATTCTCAATGACTCCAACAATTTGCTTAGACAATTCCGGTATTTTATTTTTTATCACATCCCATACAATGGAATAATTAATTCCCATGTAATCGTGAATTAAACGGTCTCTCATTCCTGCCATGTTTTTCCAATTAATAGTTCCCCATTTTAATTTGAAATCAGCAGGTATTTTCTTTGTGGCTTCTCCTATAATTTCGAGACTTCTAACAATCGCTCTTTTTAAAACTTCATCTTGAATCAGAACGTCTTTGGAAATACCTTTTCCTGTGACGGATAAAATAAACAAGCACTCATCATTGATGTGTCTTAGATATTCTATTGGCTCTTTAGACATACAAAACCTCTTTTAAAATTTTCGGTCCTATATATGGACTTAACCCGTTTTTAGTAACAATCTCGACCCTTTCGTTCTTGAAAAGCTGCTCGAAGAGATCATAAACTGCCATATAATTATCATAATTTTCTTCATTGGGTTCAAAATCAATCAAAATATCAATATCGCTTTTATCTGATTGGTCGCCTCTGACATACGAGCCAAAAAGACCAATATCCCGTATTCCTAATTTAGAAATTGCAGGTTTATTGCTCTTTATCGTTGTTAAGATAAAATCTTTAGACGTCATATTCAAAACTTTACTACAAATATACAAATCTAAATTCAACACAACAGCGAGAATCTCAAATGTCCACTTGGAATTATCTTCTAATTCTTATCCCTTGTTGTTATCTCAATTCTGTTCTTGTCCGGGTCCAACGTCACAAATTCGTAATAACCGTCACCGGTAATTCGTGGACCATCCAGAATTTCGAATCCGTTCGATGAAAACAACCGGGCTTTTTCATCGACCTCTTTCTTTGTTGCCGTTTCAAATGCCAGATGGATGATCCCTTTGTGTTGAAAAATAACTGTATCGTTTTGGTTGTCAGGAAGATTCGGTCTGGTCATTAACTCCAGGCGTGCGCCATGACCGAAGGTTATGAAATAACTCTCATAGCTCTTTTTCGTATTGATATATTTTTCGCCGGATCGGCCATCCAGGTATTGAACATAGAAATCTTTCAAACGCTCCAGATTGTCGGTCCAAATGGCTGCATGTTCGAGGATCATCGGATTCAAATTTATGATGTAAATTATTTTTTCTTTGGTTTGAAAAGGGCTAAACCGGAGGTAATGCCAGAGATGATGGAGTTCATTGTTTCAACTTTCCCGGGCAACAGTGGTTTCAGGGATTCAATCTCAACCAAAAGCTTTTCTATGTTATTGGTCAGCAACTCTTCCATTGCCGTGAATCCGCCGTGTGAAATCAGATCATGTGCCGGAATTAGTATTTCAACCATTATTTCGCCTTCTAAAAATTTATCCTGATCGATCAGTCCAATGCTTTCGAAATAGTCCAATACCGAACTAACCAGTTCCGGGTTAAAACCAAATATTTCCATCGAATCTTCCGAATCAAATCCGAAAGTCATCTCAGGACTTTCGGATACAATCTTGTTTAAAATCTTATCCTTTACCTTGCAATCTATCATGGGACGGTTTTTTAAAATTGGTCACAACAGTTCGTCTGCATCATCAACAGGAAAAACATTTTCAACAACAACTTTTTCTTCCGGGTCAGGATGTTATGGAATCGTAAAATAAAATATTGAACCTTTCCCTTCCTCGCTTTCTACCCAAATTTTTCCGCCGTGTTTTTCGATGAACTCCTTACAGAGAATTAACCCCAATCCGGTCCCTCTCTCATTTTGGGTGCCATATGTTGAGTAATTTTCGTCGATCCGGAATAATTGTTCAATTCTGTCTTTTGGTATTCCTACCCCATTGTCGATTACAGAAACCGTTAGTCCCTCTTTTTCTTCAGCTGAAATGATGATCCACCCTCCCGGATGAGTAAATTTTATGGCATTTGAAATCAGATTTCTCAACACCGTACTCATCATATTTTTGTCAGCAAAAACAGGGACATTGTTAGGTAAAGTTTTAGTGATGGTAATGGATTTTTGTCCGGCAGCATTGTCTAATAAAAGTTCCACTTCATTGATGAGCTCTGTCATTTGAAAATACGCGGGATTGAATTCCATCTTTCCGGTTTGAGAACGCGACCATTCCATCAGGTTCATCAGTAAATCCATGGCCCGTTGAGATGAATGGAGGATGATACCGGTATATTCTTCTATTCCCTGATAGTTATTTTCTTTGACCTGTTCATCGAGAATTTCGCTAAAGCCAACGATAGCGTTGAAGGGGGTTTTCAGATCATGGGCAATGATGGAGAAGAACTTGTCTTTTTCGGCGTTGAGCTTTGTTAACGCTGCATTTGTTTTTTTTATTTCTGCTTCCGCAGACTTGCGCTCCGTGATATCTCTTGTAACCCCAACAACAGCAATCAATTCACCTTTATCATTTAATAATGGTGCAAGGGAAAGTTGAACCGGAAAATCAATTCCAACTTTTCTTTTGTTGAGAACTTCACCAGTCCACATTTCCTTCTTTGCCAAGGTAGAAAACAGATCATTGCTTACTTCAGGTAAATTATGCTCTGAATGTATAATTGAAATCGGTTGCCCAACAATTTCTTCTTCTTTGTATCCATAAACTTTACAGAAGGAATCATTGACAAAAATAATTTGGTAATCCTTATCTGTGATCGCTATACAATCGGCAGAATTTTTAACCGCATGGGCAAGCATATTTATTTTTTCTTCGGTTTTCTTGCGTTCAGTTATATCCAGATGTGAACCCAATAAGTGCAATGGTTTTCCGTTATCACCGAATTGAATCGAGCCTCTGGCAAGTATCCATCGATATGAACCGTCTTTATGCCTGAATCGATATTCTGATTCAAACTTATCACGTTTACCCGAAATGAATTCTTTAGTCGCTTCCTCTATCCGTTTGGCATCATCGGGGTGCAGATGAGACATGTATATTTCAACGCTACCTTGTAATTCATCATCTTCATAACCGATTTGCTTTTTCCATTCCGGTGATTGATAGACTTCGTTCGTTTGCATGTTCCAGTCCCACAATCCAACGCCGCTTGCTTTGATGGATTCCTGAAGCTGCTCATAGACCTTTTCTGTTTGTTTTTGGGATTCATGCAGTTTGCTTTCTGATTCTTTGCGTGCCTGAATCTGAAGTTCCAGTTCCTGATTTTGCTGAAGCATTTGCACACGGCTTTTACGTAAGAAGCGTTCAATGGGCAGCCAAACGATTACGAGCAATAGAATAACCAGACCAAAAAACCATTTACTGTTTTTTGCACTGTTGCGTAGCCGGGTTTGTAGTTTGTCAGTTTCCAGTTCATGCAGTTTGATAAATGTTGTAAGCCCTTCTGAATAGAAAGCTTTCTGCCTGGCGTATTCACTTCCTTTCATAATAGTGACGGCTTCATCTAGTTTCCTATCGCGAACCAATTCAAAAACGCGGTTTTCCATTGCCACGAGACTAACATTAGCATTGTCGGTCAATTTCAGCATTTTATGGAGATTATTAAGCGTATCAAGCCGAATCAAATATTTAATAACTTGGTCGAGTTTTGGTTCAAAAAGGCGGTACCGTTGTTCCCATTGCGCATCACCGGTGGTAGCCGCAAGCAAAGCAGAATTTGTGAGGACTTCATCTAAAAAGGGTATATCCTTTATATCGTTTCTCTCTATTTGTGCCTGTTTGGAGTTTTCAAGCACATCTTCCATCACATTGTAGGTATGAGTGCCAACTAACATCAGCAGAATAGCCGATGAAACAATTGCAAAGAACAAAAAGAAATTTGGGTTCTTCAAATAGTTGTTTATGTATTTTTTCATCGTTTTGAAAGGTAAGTTCTTTGTTAACAATGATTAACTCTTGTTCCGCCTGCATGTGCCTGACGATGTCTTTATCGTTTACTATCTTGAAGGGACTACACTTTTGCTGAAATTCTTGTAACTCATTCATAGACGCTACAACCATGCGTCCAGACTCAGATTTTTCAGTAATTAGGTAGATCGAGAGCGAGTAATTTGAGAGATAAACTTACATAAAATATTTGAATATCAAACTATTCACGGTACGATTTTATCTTTGCGACTTCCTGATCGAAGTATATTTAACATTAATAGACCCGAGAAGGGTTGGAGGGTTTAAAAAGTTTGAAGACCGGGATATTGAGGTAGCTTAATCTCTGGGAATAATCCGTATTTTAGTAAGCGATAGGATAACCCCTAAATGAAAAGAAAGACTTTGCTTATATTAGATAAACAAATGATAAACAGATGAAAACTATAAAGGATTTATTGCTGCTTTGTTTGATGGTGACTGTTATGAATACTACCGCTCAGGAACATCTATCGAGAATTATCGTTTTTGGCGCTCATCCCGATGATTGCGATCTTAAGGCGGGCGGTACCGCCATAAAATTTGCCCGGATGGGTCATGCGGTGAAATTTGTCTCCCTGACAAACGGAGATGCCGGTCACCAGTCGATGGGAGGAGGTGCATTGGCAAAAAGGAGATATGCAGAAGCGCTTGAGGCTGCCAAACGGATGGGGATCGAATACACAATCATCGATAATCATGACGGTGAGCTCTTGCCTACGCTTGAAAACAGGCTAAAAGTTATCAGGGAAATCCGAAAGTGGAATGCTGATGTTGTCATCTCACCCAGACCCAATGATTACCATCCCGATCATCGTTATGCAGGCATTCTAGTTCAGGACGCCGCCTACATGATTATTGTTCCTAACGTTGTGCCGGATATTCCTCCATTAAAGAAAAATCCCGTTTTTCTCTACCTCCAGGATAATTTCCACAATCCTACTTCGTTCAAGCCTGATATCGCCGTGGATATTGATGATGTTAAGGAGCAAAAAGTGTACGCGTTATCCGCACATGCATCTCAATTTTTCGAATGGCTTCCATGGACAAGCGGCGATGAAAACAAGGTACCTAAATCTGAAAAGGAACGCCTGGCCTGGCTGACTGCTACACGGATGAGCAATCCAATCAGTTTAACTGTTCGGGAAAGTCTCAGGAAATGGTATGGTAATGACCATGGGGAAAGCATAAAAAATGCGGAAGCTTTTGAAATATGCGAGTATGGCAGTCAGCCCACCGAGGAGGAAATCAGAAATCTCTTCCCAATGTTGAAATCAACCCAAAAATAACAATGTGTAATATATTTATCGTTACAAGATGGATTGAGATAATCTCTGCGCCGAAAAGGTCAAACATTTAGTCTGTTCAAATTGTTGTAAATTAACCTACTAAAAACTAATTCCAGTAGAATGAACAAAAAATTTGGAAATCTTTACCAGGAATACCTGAACGGTAAAACTCAAAGACGCGATTTTATGAAAAAGGCAACCCTCTTGCTTGGTGGAACAGTGGCAGTATCCGGATTTCTTCCATTGTTCGAAGCGAACTATTTGCAGGCAGCTGAATCGGTTGCAGGCAATGTTGAATTGTTTACAGAGGATATCAGTTATCCAGGTGAAACGGGTGCCGTGAAGGCTTATCTGGCGCGGCCAAAGAAGAAGAAAAAATACCCGGCAGTGATTGTTATCCACGAGAACAAAGGCCTTCAGCCCCATATCCTGGATGTTAACAGGCGGATGGCAGCAGAAGGCTTTCTCTCCATGGCACCCGACGGTCTCTCTCCGCTGGGAGGCACTCCTGCCAATAATACGGATGAGGCAACCAAAATGATAGGCCAATTGGACAGAGAGAAAACCATCAAAAATTTTGTCGCTGCCGTAAAGTATCTGAAAACCCATCCGCAGAGCAACGGAAAAGTCGGATGTACCGGATTTTGCTGGGGTGGAGCCATGACCAACAATGTGGCTGTCAATGCGCCTGATTTAAATGCTGCCGTACCTTATTACGGAAGTTGCCCCAAAAGCGAAGATGTACCTAAAATTAAGGCTTCTTTGCTGGCGCATTATGCCGGTGATGATGATCGTATCAACCAGGGGGTGAAGGAATTTGAAAAAGCGTTGAAAGATGCCGGAACGGATTACCAGCTTTTCTCTTATCCCAATACCAAACATGCCTTCAACAATGATACCAATCCTGAACGATACAATGAGGAGGCTGCAAAACTGGCCTGGAAACGGACAGTAGACTTCTTTAAAGAGAAATTGAAAGGCTAGGACCTTCTTCTTGATTTTCTTTAGTGTCTTAGTGCCTTAGTGGCCTCGTTTTCCTGCCACTAAGACACCAAGGCACAAAGAGACTGTTTAAATTTTCTCCGTAGGAGATAAATGTCAATAGAAAGGGCACAT
>CAYHQN010000172.1:0-7177 GCA_964358545.1 uncultured Tangfeifania sp.
GCGGAAATGCTGGCGAATTTGAAGAAGGTGAAGCTGGTATGAGCGCACAATCTAAAATAGACAAAGACTATTCTGCATTGCTGAAAGAAATCTGGAACTTATCCGTCAATGGTATCTGTTCACAGAAAGAAACCCTTCAGGGAAAAATATCTTGATTTTTTGAAAAAATATGAAATCAATTGTGATGGAAAATACTTGTTTGAGTGGATAGAATGAGTGAAAAATTCGTAACTGTGTTAAAATACATTGTGGATAGGAGACGTATGGTGTATGAATAACGAACAGCGTTGGAAACAGAGATTTTAAAATTTTGAAAACGCATACAACGTATTTTTGCGTCGTATCGAAGAATATGGACAGTTTCCTCATAAAGAGGCTTATCAAATGGCGCTTGTACAAGGATTTGAAATTGTCATAGAACTCGCCTGGAATACGATTAAGGACTACTTGGAAAATGAAGGCTATGATAACGTAAAAAACGGAAAACAGGCAATCAGACAAGCCTTTCGGGATGAACTCATTCATGATGCGGAAACATGGATGATGGCGCTGGAAAAGCGCAATTTGACCGGTCATACCTATAACACAAAGATTTTAGAAGAAACCCTGGCATTTATTCATGATGAGTTCTATCCGGTTTTGCGTGAATTATTCTTCAAGTTAAAAAAATACGATGGTTCTGCCCGATGAAATACGGCTTAAGCGAAAAACAACGAAACGAAATAATCGCCATTCTCAGCACATTCACAGAGATTGAAGAGGCCATTCTTTTCGGCTCCCGCGCAATTGATACCTACAAAGAAGCCTCTGATGTGGATATAGCGCTGAGAGGCGACAAAGTTACCGCATCCCTCGCCGCAAAACTTAAATACCAGTTTGAAGAAGATACCTACCTGCCTTTCTTTTTTGACTTTGTGGCTTATACAACCATAACCAATGAAGCGTTACAAGAACATATTGATACGAAAGGCGTATTGATTTACCGGGCGGGGTGGAGGGAATGTAAGCTGGGGGATGTTAGCTCAAAAGTTGGTAGTGGCGCTACACCAACTGGTGGCGAAAATGCATATAAATCAGAGGGAATTTCTCTAATACGAAGCCAAAACGTCTATGATTTCACATTCTCAAATGATGGATTAGTCTTTATTGATGATAAGCAAGCACACGAATTGCGAAATGTAGAAGTTTTGGAAAATGATATCTTAATCAATATTACCGGCGAATCTGTTACACGTTGTTGTATTGTGCCAAAGCAATATCTACCAGCAAGGGTAAATCAACATGTATCAATTATTCGTCCAATTAAAGAAATAGCAGACTTCAGATTTGTTTTTTACTACCTACAGTCAATTAAGCCAGAATTGCATTCGATAGCCGAGGTTGGCTGTACAAGAAGAGCGTTAACGAAGGGCATGTTGGAAGATATCTCAATCCTTCTCCCCCCTCTCCCCGAACAACGCGCCATCGCCTCAGTCCTTTCCAGTCTCGACGACAAAATAGACCTGCTCCACCGCCAGAACAAAACCCTCGAAGCCATGGCCGAAACGCTGTTCAGGCAGTGGTTTGTGGAGGAGGCAGATTCAGATGAAATTGCAACACTTGGTGAGTATGTACAAAATATAAGAGATAATGCCAAAGTCGAAGATTTAGGGAACTATGAACATTATGTCGGTCTTGAACATATACCAAGAAAGTGTATTGCATTAACAAGCTGGGGTAGTCCAGACAGCTTAGAAAGCAATAAGTCAATATTTGGTGAGAATGATATCCTGTTCGGTAAACTTCGTTCCTACTTCCATAAAGTTGTTTTTGCTCCAATAAAAGGTGTTTGTTCAACAGATATACTGGTAATTCGCCCAAAGAAACCTGGATGGTTTTCTTTTTGCCTCTTCTGGTTTTTTAACAAAGATGTTGTCGAACACTCTGATTTGGGGGCTGGCGGAACAAGGATGCCTAGAACTAACTGGGAGATTCTTTCCAGTTACCAAATTCCAAAACCCAATCCAAATATCTTAGAAGAATTCGACAAGATAGTCCGGCCTTTAACTGAGAAAATGTCTTTAAATATTTCCCAAATCCGAACCCTTGAGAAGCTCCGGGATACTCTCCTGCCGAAGTTGATGGTCGGGGGAGTTAGGATCGCAGGAGTTTGATATGAAGAGTGTATTAGAATTTTCACATGCGGAAGCAAAATATTTTTTTCTAAAAGAAAAAAGCTATTGCGAATTTGATCTCCCTCCATATTTCACATTTAGTAATCTTTTGACAAGGTTATCGGATAAGCTTTTAGGTAAAAGTTTAAAGGATTACCGTTCTTCAAATCCTCGGGAACATTGTAATGTAAACTATATCCTCTTGAATAATAAAGATGGAAAATATGCCTGGAGACCAATCCAGCTTATTCACCCAGCGATTTATGTATCCTTAGTGCATAAAATTACCGAAGAAATAAATTGGCGATTTATCCTTGCTCGTTTTAAACAATTTACAACAAATAATAAAATATCATGTTACAGTCTGCCTGTTCAATCAGAAAGTGAAGAATCGGATAGGGCCGAACTGGTAAAACGTTGGTGGGAAAACGTAGAACAACAGTCTATTGAATTGAGTTAGAATATGAATACCTATTAGAGACAGATATTGCCGATTGTTATGGTTCGATTTATAGCCATTCAATTGCATGGGCATTACATGATAAGGATTTTGCGAAAAACAATCGGGACAATAAAAAACTTATTGGCATTATCATTGATTGTCATATTCAAGACATGGCCTACGGACAAACTAATGGTATTCCGCAGGGAAGTGCCTTGATGGACTTTATTGCAGAAATTGTGTTAGGGTATGCAGATCTTCTTTTGACAGCAAAACTAAATAAAAATCACATTACAGATTACAAGATCATCCGATATAGGGACGATTATAGGATTTTTGTAAATAATCCACATAACGCAGATATTATTGCAAAGAATTTAACAGAAGTACTTTTCGGACTCGGGCTAAAAATTAATGCAAATAAATCCAAGTTGTCAAACGAGGTTGTCAAAAATTCTTTAAAACCGGGTAAATATTTCTGGCTTAGTAATCAAACGCAAAACGATGACCATCAGAAGCAGTTATATATTATTCATTCTCTATCTCAAAACTATCCTAATTCAGGCATAGTGCAAAAACTGTTAGATGAATATTATCACAAAATCACAAATAGCGCGAACACATATGATAATGTAACCGTTTTAATTGCTATCCTGACAGACATCGCGCTTAATAGCCCAAGAACCTACCCTGTTGTTGCAGCTATCCTTAGTAAACTTATTTATCATCTACCACCTGTGGCATCTAAAACATCGGCTGTTAATAAATTATTAAAACGGTTTGAAAAAATACCAAACACTGGCTACCTCCAAATTTGGTTGCAGAGAATTACACTCAAGCTCGAAAAATTATTTCCGTATGATGAATTACTTTGTAAGAAAGTAACTGATGACCAAGTTGATATATGGAATTCGGAATGGCTCAATAATGGGTTGAAGAAAATGATAAGTTCAATTGCTATTATTGATCAACAAATTATTGAAGCGCTTCCCGAAATTATTGATTCTAAAGAAGTCGAATTATTTAAATCCTTTAGTGATTACTATTAAGAATGAAATCAAATATCCCTTCCCACCAATCCAACTTCCACCTCTACACCGCCACCGACGGCAAGGTAAAGGTCGAAGTATTCGTAAATGACGAAACAGTCTGGCTTACGCAGAAGGCGATGGCAGAGCTATTCGGGGCTAAAATACCCGCCATTAGCAAGCATCCGGCAAATGTCTGTGAAACCGGTGAACTGTTGCAGGATGCAACTCTTTCCACTTTGGAAACAGTTCAAAGGCTTCCGCAGAAGCGTATTGCGGAACTGTTTGATGTAGATCGTAGCGTTGTTACCGAGCATCTTCGTAATAGTTTATTTTCCAACGAGTTAGATAAAGATTCAGTATGTGCAAATTTTGCACATACTGCTACACCCATCAATTCCAACTGCCGAGGATTCCTCGATAGCTCAACTATAGGGTTATTACAATGAAAAACAAAAAATTGCAGATACGAAACAGCACGGTAGAATTTCTCATTTTTACGAAACAGGAAAATAAGAATACTATAGAGGCCCGCATTGAAGACGAAACGGTCTGGCTTACTCAAAAGGCAATGGGGCAACTTTTTGGTGTAGAAAGCCATACCATAACCTATCACTTGAAAGAGATATTCAAGACTGGAGAACTCGACGAGGAGGCAACTACTCGAAAAATTCGAGCAGTTCAAAATGAAGGGAAGAGACAGGACAAAAATTGTAACACTTTAGTCTTTTGAAACTGGAAATTGTCATTTGTAGTGCGACGAGGTTCGTCGTACCAAAAAAAAGTTGTGCGATAAGGAATTGGGTCTACTCAAATAGTGCGACGAACCTCGTCGCACTACATGAATTTATTGGGCTTAAATATTTCAAGTGAGGAACGAGCAGCAACCATTTATATACTCCGCCCCTACGCTTACGGTAAACATCGCTATTATTGGAATTTTTCAAAAAAATAAAGTGTTACGCGTTTTTACTTTTTCAAAGGACTAAAGTGTTACCAAAAATTACATCTCCGATTTTGACAAAGAGATAAGGCGCATTACAGGGAAAAAAGATGACGACTAATAAAATCACCGAATCCGCCATAGAACAATTCGCCATCGAGCTTCTCGAAAAATCTGGTTATCAATATGTTTACGGTACCGATATTGTCCCTGACGGCCAGACGCCTGAACGGCAGTCTTTTGAGGATGTTCTGTTCATTGAGCGGCTTACTGCTGCCGTGGTTCGTATCAATCCGAACGTCCCTGCGGATGCGCGGGAAGACGCGGTAAAGCAACTGCTCCGTCTCAATTCGCCCGAACTTATTTCGAACAACGAATCTTTTCACCGGATGCTTACCGAAGGCGTTAAGGTAAGCTACCAGAAAGATGGCGACAGCCGCGGAGACCTCGTGTGGCTTATTGATTTCAGCGCCCCGGAGAATAACGACTTCTTAGTGCTGAACCAGTATACGATAATAGAAAACCACGTCAATAAAAGGCCTGACGTTGTGCTTTTTGTGAATGGATTGCCGCTGGTAATTATCGAACTAAAGAATCCTGCCGATGAAAACGCTACCATACACTCTGCCTTTCAGCAGATACAAACCTACAAACAGGCAATTCCCGGATTGTTTGCATACAACGGTTTCATCGTTATTTCAGACGGGCTGGAGGCCAGGGCAGGGACCATTTCCGCCGCTTTCAGCCGCTTTATGGCGTGGAAGACGGCGGACGGCAAGGTTGAGGCCTCGCCGCTTATCGGCCAGTTGGAAACGTTGATTAAGGGGATGCTTGATAGGGCTACGCTTTTAGACCTTATTCGGCACTTTATTGTTTTTGAACGAAAGGCTGTTCAAAAACAACCCTCCCTCAGTCCCTCCCAGGGGGAGGGATGCAATTATAGGGGTGGGATGTATTTTACGGGGATGATTGGGCGGGTTAGGGAACTGCGGAAGAATCAAACGAAGGCGGAGGAAATTTTTTGGGAACTGGTGAGAAATAAACAGTTCATGGGACTAAAATTCAGACGGCAACATCAGATAGGGCTTTATATTGTTGATTTCTATTGTCATTCGGAAAGATTAATCATTGAATTTGATGGTGAAGTTCATAACACTTCGGAACAAAGGGAAAAAGACGAAAAAAGGGATAAGTATCTAAAAAGCCTGGGCAACAAGGTATTGCGATTCAGCAATGCTGAATTGATAGAGAATACCGGAAATGTGCTGAAGGTTATCGTTGAAAGTCTCTCTCCCCCTGGGAGAGACGGAAGAGAGGGTGCTATAACAACACTTACTACTATTAAAAAGCTTGCAGCTTATCATCAGTATTATGCAGTCAACCGTGCCGTAGAATCCACACTGAGGGCATCGGGCTTTGTTTCTGCAAGGCACAAAGAAGCGGATTGTTCGGTAGTGGTTGAACCACCTGAGAACTATGGGCTGCCCGGTATCAAGTCGCAACCCGTTGGTGACAGAAAGGGCGGGGTCGTCTGGCATACACAGGGCAGCGGCAAATCTCTTTCCATGGTTTTTTATACGGGAAAAATTGTCCTTGCGATGGATAACCCCACGATATTGGTTATTACCGACAGAAACGATTTGGACGATCAACTTTTTGATACGTTCGCCGCATCTAAACAACTCCTGCGTCAGGAGCCGGTACAGGCTGAAAATAGGGGGCATTTGAAAGAACTCCTGAAGGTCGCTTCCGGCGGCATTGTTTTTACTACCATTCAGAAATTCCAACCCGATGAAGGCAATGTTTACGAAAGGCTTTCAGATAGAAAGAACATCATTGTTATTGCCGACGAAGCACACCGCACGCAATACGGTTTTAAGGCTAAAACGATAGATACAAAAGACGAAAACGGAAGCGTTGTCGGCAAGAGGACTGTTTATGGCTTTGCTAAATACATGCGGGACGCCCTGCCGAATGCCACCTATCTCGGTTTTACGGGTACGCCGATTGAGAACACCGACGTGAATACCCCTGCGGTTTTTGGTAATTACGTTGACGTCTACGATATATTGCAAGCCGTGACTGATGGCGCAACGGTGCGGATTTACTACGAAAGCCGTCTGGCAAAAATCGCTTTGAGCGAAGATGGCAGGAAACTGGTGTCGGAACTCGATGACGAATTAGAGCAAGATGAATTGACGGAAACCCAAAAAGCAAAAGCCAGGTGGACACAACTGGAAGCATTAATAGGCAGTGAAGATAGGGTAAAGCAGGTGGCACAGGATATTATCACCCATTTCGAACTTAGGAATAGTCCAGGAGGCGGGGGACTTGATGGCAAGGTAATGATTGTAGCCATGTCTCGTCGTATTGCCGCTGATTTATACAGGGAAATCATCAATATTAGGCCTCAGTGGCATAATGACGACTTGCGAAAGGGCGTTATAAAAGTGGTGATGACCTCCGCTTCATCCGATGGCCCGGCAATTTCAAGGCACTACACTACAAAAGAGCAACGGAGGGTTTTGGCCGACAGGATGAAAAATCCGGAAGACGAACTCAAACTCGTTATCGTCCGGGATATGTGGCTTACCGGTTTTGATGTGCCATG
>CAYHQN010000173.1:0-6957 GCA_964358545.1 uncultured Tangfeifania sp.
CACTCGCTTCTCAATCAGTTGAGAAAAATCGGGTTGTCGGACGGGACTCAACCTTAGGCAATCAAATCCTGATGAATGACAACAGGTTTCTAAAAAAAAAGCGAGAAATAAATTAGCCGTATGTTGATTGTTTAAAATTCGTAATTGAGGTGGTTGAAGTAATTTCTGAGGATCAGGAACTTGTTTGTTCCAAATTGAACTAATACCTAAATCGCTAATGAAACCTGATAAATTGTTTTCCGCAACAACATTGAATGTGTCAACAATAACCATATCCTCGGCTTTGTTTTTGTTTACTTTAAGGATAAAGGAGAAACTTGGTAAACAGTCAGAATACTTCATAGTACAGCTGGCTTCTGTTCCAATTTTGAAAATCTTGAAATTATTCTTCTTATCGGAGGCATGTCTTTCAAGTTCTAAAAGTTTATTACTGTATTCGGCAGTGATTTTCGCTGTCCACAAATCCTTAGAGTTAATGTCAAATTCGTCAAACCCAAAAAGATTGTAAAATTTTATGTTTTGTAAAATGTTATTTTTGACAAAGTCATCTGACAAATTAGTTTTTAATATTTCAATTGATTGTGAGAAAGGGGAATTCACAATGTCCGGTCCAATAAAATAAAGTTTACTTTTATAGGATTGGTTAATATCTGTTTTTAGATTATTGATAAAATTTGTAAAAAATACACCTGTATCATACCAAAAACCAGGATGAATTGAATATGGGAAATAAAAAATTAGTATATTAGATTGGTCTTCGTCCAACCATTTTTTGACAGTAGAATTTATTTCTTCAATTTTCTTAAGAGGTGCCAGTTGATTGATGTTTTCATTAAGTTTCTTGAAAATGTCTTTTTGATTTATTTCTTGAAACACAAAAATTGCAATAACAAAAAACAGATGCAAGAAAAGATAAGCATGCTCTTTTTCAGTAGCAGGAATACCAATAATTCCTGTTACAGAGAACGAGGTAAAAAAATCAAAAAATGTTAAAATAATTAATACCGAACCTCCCCAAAAAAATGGATGTTTTATTGTATTACAAAATCTTGAATTTGATTTACACATCTTTTGCAGAATTTACAGACATATTACTGAAGCAAATGTAGGTAATTAATTAAAATTTTCCTTATCGTTCCAAATTTGTTTCAAGTAATACTATTTGGCAAAAGCAATTCATTAGATGGGCTTGTGATTACGGTTTTGCTTCATTGCATATACTGGCCGATTTGAAATTCAAATCCGGTACCCTTACCAACCTCGATTTGTTGGATTCGGAAAATGCCGTTGCAGAAAGTAGCCTGATGTATTTGAAAGCAACCATCGAGCGGGTCGTGATCGGCTACAAACTTAAAGCCGCATTGGGAAAAAATTTGTATTAGATTTGATGGAGACATTTTTCTATTTTTATCCCTAAAAGGACCTGCCTATGTTGGTTAAATATTTGCTTCTGCTACTGCTGATGCCCTGCGCATTGGCTCTCAGTGTTATTGCTCAGGATACGGATAAAGGTGTAATGAATACCTTTCATTCAATTTCGAGTAATGCTATGCTCAAGGATGCCGCCGAATTAACATCAGCCAAATACGGAGGCAGATTGTCCGGCTCACCTGGTTATTTGCATGCAGCCCAATGGGTTGCAGCTGAACTGAAAAAGGCAAGGGTGAAGTCAGGTGTTAAAGACAGCTCCTATTTGCAATATTTTCCCAATGCATACAGTGTTGTTCATACTCCGGGCACAGTTAAACTACTTGCCGGGAAAGGAAATCCACGCAAGGAATACCATTTCCCGGAAGACTATTTTCCGGGTTCTAACTCCGCTTCAGGCAAGATCACAGGTGATTTGGTCTATGTCGGATATGGAATTTCTGCACCGGAACTGGGTTACGACGATTATAGGAACATCGATGTCAAAGGGAAAATCCTGCTGATGGAGACCGGTATACCTTATGGCAAAAATGACAGTACACAACTCAAATGGGAGCCATATAGTTACCGAAGATGCGGCCAAACTGCTTTATCTTGGGGTGCTGGATCTCGCCAATGACAAGTAGAATGCATTAAGATTAATATTCAACCAATATTTCACCTATGAAAACTCGAATCTTCACTTTCATTAAAGAATTAAGAGCGTTTGTTGGTAAGCCAATCGTTAAAAAATTGTCACTTATTATCATTGGTTTTACCTCGACGGTCTGGTTCCTGGTAAGGGTCATTCCAAAGCCTTCCAGGGCAACCTATCCCTGCATGCAGGCAGCAGCCCCAATGATGTCAGGTTTTGTTGTTTGGTTATTGGCACTATTTGGAACCTCTTTCGCCTTTAAAAAGGCCAGACAAAGTTGGCTTGAATCCAGATATTTTGTTGCTGGATTGTTTATTGTTGCAGGTAGTGTGGCGCTCTTTGCCATGATGTCAAAATCTACCTTTGAGGCGAACGCAACGACCAACGCATTGGAAATCTGGTACAAACCAAATATCCCGCTAGGGACAGCCAAAGGAATACATCCCGGCAGGGTGGCTTGGGGTCATAATTCCAATATTGCATCATGGGATGGCAAGACTGGATTCTGGTGGGAAGATCGGTTCAATAACCAGAAAGAGACAGACAAGCTTTTCTCCCAAACACTTTCCAGTTTAACCAATCTGAAAAATGAAAAGAAATCGTGGGACGCTCTGTTCCGCTATTTCAACAAAACGAAAAAAAATGTCGATGCAGAATACCGTGATGGTGAGAAAATTGCCATCAAAGTGAACCTGAACAACACCTATGCGCATGATAATAACAATGAAATCAATGCCAATCCGCAACTGATCTTGTCTCTTTTGAAGAGTTTGGTGGAGGAAGCCGGTGTCAGGCAGGAAAACATCTCATTGGCCGATCCCAGCCGGTTTATGACCAACAATGTTTACGACAAATGCCATGCCGTCTATCCCAATGTGCACTACATCGACCACAATGGCGGGGATGGACGCGAAAAGGCAGCATTTGTTGCCAATGCTATTCCTTTTTCGGCCGACAACGGGAAAGTGGCTACAGGTCTCGCATCCTGCATGGTTGAGGCCGATTATATCATCAACATGGCATTGATGAAGGGGCATGTGAGCCAGGGAGTAACCTTGTGCGCCAAGAACTATTTTGGATGCACCAGCATCGAGGCCGACTGGAGAAAGAATGCACACTCTGCCGGTTTTAGCCAAAACAGGAGTGGGTTGCGAACCTATTCGGTTTATCCCGATTACATGGGCCATAAAGATCTTGGTGCAAAGACCATGCTGTTTTTAATTGATGGTATTTACAGCAACAAATTTGTCAATCAGGTACCTGCATTTAAATGGGCGCTTGCGCCTTTCAACAACAACTGGCCGGGGAGTCTGTTTGCTTCGCAGGATGGCGTTGCCATTGACTCTGTGGTACTTGATTTTGCGTTGGCCGAATGGCCCGATGCGCCTGACATGAAGTACAGTGATTATTCCAACGAAGAGAGCGCGCTGGCAAATAATCCTCCTTCAGGTACGGTGTACGATCCCGAGCGGGATGGCAGTAAACTGACCAGTCTGGGTGTTACTGAACATTGGAACAATTCGAAGGATAAGCAGTATTCGCGGGATCTTAAAACCGGTGATGGGATTGAATTGGTCTATAAAGAAATTAACTAAGGGATTATACATTTATTTATTAATGTTATTATGAGAAATTCACTGGTTTGCTTGATTGTAATGCATTTACTCCTGGTGTCCACAAGCCTTAAAGCTCAAATACCGGGTTCCAAAGTTGGCATATTTGATCAGTTCTCAGATATCGGATCTCCTGAAATCCCTGGTTCCGCGAACTTTGCCGAGCCTGCGCAAACCTACCGGATCACGGCTTCAGGCTCAAACATCTGGTTTGGAACAGACTGTTTTTCATTTCTGTCGAAGAAGATGAGCGGAGACTTTATCCTGCAAACCAGGATCCGTTTCATCGGTCAGGGTCACGAACTTCACCGCAAATCAGGTCTTATGATCCGGAGTTCGGCTGCCCCAAATTCGCCGATCGTCGCCTGTACAATCCATGGAGATGGTTTGACCTCCCTTCAATATCGCAGTAAGCCCGGCGAAACAATGAAGGAGGTCAAATTTACCATTTCTGCTCCTGATGTGTTGCAATTGGAGAAAAAGGGAAACTGCTTTACCATGTCGGTTGCCCATTTTGGAGAGCTGTATCAGGTTCAAAAGGTGGACAGCATAGATCTTGGGTCAGACCTGATGGCCGGACTGTTTGTTTGTTCCCACAACAACAAATTTTCGGAAGAGGTTGAATTCTCCAATACCCTGGCTTTCAATCCTGCTCCATCCGAATTGGTCCCATACAAAAATTACCTGGGTAGCTTGCTTGAGATAATGGATGTGGCAACCGGACATCGCGAAACACTTGCCTCCTCAACAACTTCCCTGCAAGCGCCCAACTGGACACCCGATGGAAAAACGTTGATCTACAATTCCGGAGGGAAACTGTACAATTTTGATCTTGCAACCAGGACCTCATCGGTTTTGAATACCGGTTTTGCCGATAAAAACAACAACGACCATGTGCTCACTTTTGATGGAAAACAGATGGGAATCAGCCATCAGCCAGAAGAGACGAAAGGTCAGTCGGTTGTCTATACTGTTCCGGTTACGGGAGGGGTTCCGAAAAAGATCACCGATAAAAGCCCCTCCTATTTCCACGGCTGGTCGCCTGACAGCCAATTCTTGCTTTATACAGGCGAAAGAAACGGCGATTATGACATTTATAAAATCTCTAAAGATGGAGGAAAAGAGGTTCAATTGACGAATGCCAAGGGTTTGGATGATGGTTCGGAATACTCACCCGATGGGAAATTCATCTATTTCTGTTCGACCCGGACAGGCAGAATGCAGGTGTGGCGCATGGAACCTGATGGTAAAAACCAAACCCAACTTACGTTTGATGATTTGAACAACTGGTTTCCGCATGTTTCACCGGATAACAAATGGTTGGTATTCATTACATTCCCCAAAGAGGTACCTGCCGACAAACATCCTTTCTACCAAAGGGTTTATTTGAGGTTGATGCCAATTGGTGGGGGAGAAGTTAAAGTAATTGGATACCTCTATGGCGGACAGGGAACCATGAATGTACCCAGCTGGTCGCCGGATTGCAAGAAGATTGCATTTGTTAGCAATGGAATATTTGACTAAGACGTGAGCAGTCTAGATTTTTTTGTACATTACCTCGATTCCCATTTCTTAGCGATCAAATTGTTGGAAAGGAATAATTTGAAAAGGTTGGGAAGTTAAAAAGCATTTTGCAGAAGTCATTTGCAGGGGAATTAATCAAAGTAATAGAGATATGAAAATAAAACACCACGACATTATCGTTGATCCAGAGCATCCTTTTGCTAATTGTAAACTCGGGCGTGAGCAATATGCGACTATTTTGACTTCATTGATTGGTAGTTATGCCGAAGGTTTTGTGCTGACAATAAATAACGAATGGGGAACAGGTAAAACCACTTTTGTGAAAATGTGGCAACGACAGTTAATTATTGAAGGTTTTAAAACGCTTTATTTCAATGCTTGGGAAAATGATTTTGAGAATAGTGCTTTAACAGCCCTCATGTCTGAGTTGTCCTCATTGAAGGAGAAGGGAACAGCGAATTTATTCAAAAAGGTCCTTAAAAATGGAACTATTCTTACCAAGAGTGTGCTGCCTATCCTATTAAAAGCTGCTATGGCAAAATACCTCGACAAAAAAGTTGTAAAAGAATTGTTTGAAGGTGTTGCCGATAGTTCTAATGATATGCTTCAAACTCAAATTCAGGAGTATACCTCAAAGAAAGTTGGTCTTAAAGAGTTCAAAATTTCATTGGAAGAATTTGTTCAAAAATCCTCTATTGGCAAGCCAATAGTGTTTATCATTGATGAACTAGATCGTTGTCGACCTGATTATGCTGTTGATGTCTTAGAAAAAGTAAAGCATTTCTTTGGTGTCCCTGGGATTGTATTTGTTCTATCTATTGATAAGACGCAATTGGGAAATGCAATTCGCGGAGTTTATGGAAGTGATCGGTTAAATGCAGATGAATATTTGCGTCGATTCATTGATGTTGAATATTCTATCCCTGAGCCAGATACAGAAATATTTTGTAAATATCTTTTTGATTATTTTGAATTGGATAAATTTTTTCTTGAACATAATCGAAAACAGTACAGAGAATTTCAATATGATAGGGGGAGCTTTATAGATTTTTCCATTAATCTTTTTAGAAATGCTAAACTAACCTTAAGACAGATGGAAAAAATATTTGTTCATTCAAGAATAGCTTTAAATTGTTTTCATTCAATAAACTATTTGTTTCCCAAACCATTCTTGTTTTTGATCTTTTTAAGAGACATGCATTTTGATGTATACAATAAAATTAAAGCCCAGAAGTACAATATTCAAGAATTTGTAGAAGTCTTTGAGTCATTAATTCCAAATAACTTAGAAGAATTGGCAATGAACCAGTTTTTATATACTGAGGCGGAATTATTATGTCTTTATGACAACATGAAACCATATGGCAAAAGGATGCTTTACTCAAATAATGAAGGGATTGAAGTGAAAATTAATACTTCTTCTGCTATCAACGTAAAAATTATTGATACGATTAAAACAATACGAAGTGATTCTGCTTTACTTGAAAATAAGATTTCATTTTTATTTGATAAAATAGATTTGTTAGACAACTTCTTTCCAAAATAAAAAAGTCGTTATCTTTCAACTAACAGCAAGAAATAGAGGGCAGAACCGCAATTTTCAGAGACTGTTTTAAATTTGTTTATTGTCCCGTCAGGGTAATATCATTAAGTTAAGAAAAATTTAAGCGACTCTCAACAGATTGCTTCACACTTCGTTCCTCGTGTTCGCAATGACGGATCATTTTTTTGGAGGTGAGGATGGAGAGAAGGAGGCGG
>CAYHQN010000174.1:0-6893 GCA_964358545.1 uncultured Tangfeifania sp.
TCCTCCTTTCTGGAACAGTATGCCACATTTAAATTAATTACGCAACAGGTTTAATATGCTAGCAATTTATAGAATTAAAGACAAAAATAGATTTAGATTTTAAGGATATATTATTTTATGAAGTTAGATAGAAAGGTAGAATATTAAGTGTTTTACCAGGAGGCAGGCCGAAGAAACAAAAGCAGAAATAAATAGGCCTGTTCCTAATTTTCTAGGGGCGATTCTCGTGAAACGACAGAGACTTCTCTGGAATGCTAATAGGCGGATACGAATGAAATCAAATGCACCAGGCCAATTACTAGGGTATACAATTCAGTTTCCACGTGCATTGTGCCACCTTCTTAGGAGTGGTCCAGGTGATGCTGTTTGTGTTGAAGTTCTGGGCGATGTAGCAACTCTTAAACCTGATGGTGGGGTAATTGCTGAGGAAGATAAATCTTCAATAGTTGGAAATCCCCTGACCGACAAATCGATCGATTTGTGGAAAACGTTTTCAAATTGGATAGAAGCAATCATAAGCAGAAACCTAGATGTAGGAAAAACGAAATTTATCCTGTATTGTAATAAGTCTGGAAGAAACGGTATTGTCGGTAAATTTAGTTCTGCGCAAAACCAACAGGAAGCACAATCAGCAATCGCTGATGCAAAAAAGGTGCTTAATGATATAAAAAAGGACCATGATATTTGGAAATACTATGATTTCGTGGTTAACCAAAACGAGTCTTTACTGGAAAAAATAGTGGAAAGATTTGAGCTTCAAATTGGAAGTAACGTTGGTTATGATGAAGCGCGCTACGAAATTCAGCGCAAGCATGTTCCTGAAAGCCAAATTGAATTTCTTATGGATAAAATCAGTGGTTGGTTACAAAAAGTGATCACTGAAAAAATTGCAGCACGGGAACCAGCAATCATAAGTTGGGAAGAATTTAATCACCAGTTTTTAGTTCTGTTTGATCGTACTCGTCTTCGAGAACTTCTTGATTTTACATTACAGTGTCCTCCAAAGGATGAAGATATCCAAAGCCATATAAAGGTTCATCCGATATATCTGAAACAGCTTGATGCAATCGGCACGTCTGATGATGATATATTAGAGGCAGTGTCAGATTTTTTGAGAGCAGATGTAAATCGTGAACGGTGGATAGAGAGCGGAATCATTGACGAAAACGTTGCTTCTGATTTTGAGACTAAGTTATTTAACTTTTGGAAAAACCAAAGAAAAAGAATAGACATTACTAAAAAATCGTTAACTGAAGAAGATAAAGGACAATTGCTTTTCACTGATTGTAAGTCAAGGACAGAAACAATCAGAGATATGTCACCTCCATGCTCAACAATTGCTGGGACGTATCATGCTCTGGCTAATAAACCAGTTCTTGGCTGGCATTCTAATTGGGAAAAACTATTTCCAAAACAAAAGGAGGCGTGATTATGGGACAATTAGTGGAGGAAGTAAAACTATGGAACACTCCTCTGGTTGGCGCCTATTTGCTTTGGCGGTTTACTCAAGGATACTGCAATGGACATCCGCACGGGGATGCTCCAATTGGGCTTTTACATTTTGTGGCTAGTGCCATACTGACGGATAAAACACTTCTTAAACCAATAAGCAACAGAAGAAACGATCTACAATCATTTGCTCGTAGCTTTGAAGACTCAAAAGACGCAGACAGATTGTTAACCATACAGGAGCGGGCAAGAGAGAAGCGTGGATATACTTTGGCGGCAATTGATATCGCTATAGCTGAAGGACTAATGAACTGGGATGCTGATAGTGGCAAATTGTACCCTCGCGATTTAACAAAACTCCCTGGTCGTAAAAAAACATTGAAAGGGCAAATTAGGGATGATGGGAACAAGGCTGAGATTCTTGGGAAGTGGTTTTGTAAACACGACCTGCCTACTATTGCAGCTTATCTTAAGGTGCTATTCTGATGAAATTTCAACTATTAAAATTAATCATTTGGCCGAAGTCTAACACATTTCCACCAAGAATTGTAGACTTCAAACCGGGAAAAGTGAACGTCGTAACTGGTGCCTCTCGTACAGGAAAATCTGCGATAATTCCAATTGTTGATTATTGTTTAGCTTCAAGTGATTGTTTTATACCTATAGATACTATTCGCAATTATGCATCTTGGTATGGGGTTGTTTTTCAAACAGAAACAGAACAAGTTCTGATTTCTCGAAAAATCCCTCATGGCAATAAAGTTTCAAACGATTTTTATCTTTTGCGTGGGGCGATAGTAAGCATCCCTCCTGCAATCACAGAAACAAACGAAACCACTGAAGGTGTAAAGCAGATTTTAAACACTATTTCATCTGTACCCTATCTTCATTTAGATGGTGAGAATGTGGAAAATAGCTATCAATATCGATTGGGGTTTCGAGATCTGATGGCATTGGTTTTTCAAAACCAGGACATTGTGGCCAATCAAAACATACTGTTTTATAAAACTCATGCACATGAACATCGGCAACGGTTGCGGAATTGGTTTCCTTTCATCTTGGGTGCTGAGAATATTGATATTTTAACGGCAAGACAACGTCTTCAGATTATCGAAAAGCAGCTCAATCAATTGAGGAGACAGTTTGAAAAATCTAATGCAATATCTGCGGCCTGGATGGCCAATATGCTTGGTCATATAAAAGTAGCAAAGGAATATGGAATACTGGAAGAAGATATTTCCGATGCGACTAGCCCGGAAGACTTGCTGGCGGCAGCGAAACGTATCATTGATCACATTCCTGAACATTCGCAGACAAAATTTGAAAATATCGAAAAGGCAAATAAAGAAGTCTTAGAATTGGAACTTGAAGAGGAACGGATAAGTGCCGAGATTGGTCTCTCCAAAAAAAGACTTAATGATGTTCAACGTTTGAAATCTGGCTTGCTCGACTATGGGAATTCTGTGCGAAAGAGGGTCGATAGATTACATATTTCGCAATGGTTGGAAAATATAGCATCAGAATCGCAGAAATGTCCCGCCTGTGGGAGTACTGAACACTCCAATAGCACCTCTGAACTCTTAAGGATTTCCTCTGCATTCAAAAAATATGAAGATGAAGCAAAAAGTGTAGCAGCAGTACCCACTTCATTTGTAAGAGAAGAAGAGCGAATCAAATTAGAATTGGAGAACAGTTTAGATCAAAAGAAAAAGCATCAGAAACGATTTGATTTGTTGATGGCGCGGGACAAAAAAG
This sequence comes from uncultured Tangfeifania sp., assembly GCA_964358545.1. GTDB lineage: Bacteria > Bacteroidota > Bacteroidia > Bacteroidales > Prolixibacteraceae > CAINVV01. Next base: position 3,205 of record CAYHQN010000174.1, read on the forward strand.
CACAGGAAGAATTTCAACGCAGGAAAAATATGTTTTTGTTTCTCGGACATTTAAAAGCTTCTATGGAAACATTTGAAAGCCTTGCAGATGGTGGTGAGTTCCAAAAAGATATGTCCATCTTGGAAGAGGAATATAAAAGTCTGATAAATTTGGTCGATCCCAAAGGTGTACAACAACGTATTGACAACGCAACGGCCTACATCTCTCGGGGGATGCTTAACCATTTAAAGTCTTTGGATGTAGAGAATAAGTATCGAATGATTGCTCCTAGATTTAGTGTTAAAGATTTAAACATTTCCGTACTAAGTGATGATGAACATTGGCATTTTCTTGCTGAAGTTGGTAGTGCTTCAAACTGGGTGTCTTTTCATATTGCTTTAATGTGCTCTTTGCAAGAATATTTTTTGGGGCGAACGACATCATGTGTTCCTAGTTTCGTAATTTTCGATCAACCCAGCCAGGTATATTTCCCCAAGGTAAAGAGAGGTGTTACAGAAAACGATCCTAAATATGAGAGTGATGAAGACGTTGAAGCTGTAAAGAGCATATTTAAAACGCTTGCTAAATCAGTTTTAGATAAAAAAGGTGCATGGCAAAGCATTGTTCTTGATCATGCAGACAATAGTATATATGGCGGAATTGAAGGTGTTCATGAAGTCGAGGAATGGCGAAGTGGGAAAAAGTTGATTCCGGCAGAATGGATTGGATGAACCGGGAAAGGTTATCCTATTCATGGGAAGGGAAACATGTCACCCATCAGAAGGCTGCCCGAGAATAAAGTTGAACCAAACGGCGTATATCATATATTGTTTATCTGGAAAGAATGTGTCAATATACAATATAAGGACAGATGTCTAAATACATTCTCAGACAACCTGTTAAATATTAAGTATTATAGTAATGATATTATTTATAATTTGAAATGCAACCCGATATCCTTCTGAAATCATTAAAAAAGATCGAAGCAGATTTGCCATTATAAAAAAGTGACCCCTAATTTTTCAAGAAAGCTATGAAAAAACCAAGAATTTTTATTGGTTCATCATCCGAAGCGTTACTTGTTGCAGAAGCTATTCAAGCAAATCTACAATACGACTGCTATTGCACTATTTGGACTCAGGGTGTATTTGGTTTAGGTAAAACACCGATAGAATCTTTAATATCTCAAGCCGAACAGTCAGATTTTGCCATACTGGTAATACATCCAGATGATCTAGCGAATTTGAGAGGTAAAGAAATACACATTGCCAGAGACAATGTTATTTTTGAACTTGGATTATTTATCGGAATGATCGGGAAAAATAGAACGGTGTTCGTGATCCCTCGAAATGTTGATGTTCATATCCCAACTGACCTGACTGGACTCACTCCAGCGAGCTATGACCCCAATCATCACAACTTGCAAGCAGCGTTAGGCCCTGCCTGCATAGAAATCAAGAACTTCATCAGAGAAAATGCATCAACATCCCCAAGCGCCAACAAAATAAGCCTGTTCGAAGATTTTGCAGAAGATTTCGAATCCCATTTAAGAAAAAGTTCATCGCTGAGCGTATTTTTTATACATTCTCGCAGATGGAGAGAAATGCACAACAGATCAATAAGAAGTTTTCTTGAAAAGCCAAAATCCAAGCTTATCGCCATTTTGCCAAATATAAAAAACAAATCTCTGATAGAAAGAATACAGCTTGGATTTAGCGACGGCCCGAGCATTCCAAGCCTAATTCTCGATGCTTACGGATATTTCTACAGCCTTAAACTTGATTTTAAAAGAAAAGTTGCGATCTATTCCTCAGATTTCTATCCAACATATTCATTTTATAGGTTCGAGACTGGTTGCATTTTTGCAATGTACCCTACTACCCCACGAAAGAAATCTGTTCCAACTATAAGTGCACTCCCAGGTGGCTCATATTTCTCCTTCGTCGATGATGACCTAAAATACATACTCGATAATCTAAAGCAGATTAATAACCCCGATCTGATAGCATTACTCGATCACTAGAGAAAGGTTTTATCATGCCAGAACTACCGGATATTACCGTTTATGCAGACAATTTAGCTCGTATCACATCAAACAAAAAAATTGTCTCAGTCATCTACCACAAAAGTCAGCGGCTCAATGTCCGGCACCAGACACTATCCGACGCTCTAATCAATCAAAACATAATTCGAGCAGATCGGCAGGGTAAGGAAATTTGTTTATTCTTTAGCAACGGCAACTGGTTGTCTATCCACTTAATGCTTCGTGGTGGTTTCAACTTTACAACGGCCCCAAGCTCTATACGATTCCCGATTCTGTCTATAGCTTTCGATGATAACTCGTACCTCATTGTAAGTGACCCGAAAGGGTGGGTGACAGTTTCCCTAAATCAAGAATCAGATTCTTCGATTCCAGATGCATTAGAGGTAAGCGCAGACTATCTAAAAGCGATCATCGGGAAAAAGCCTAAAGCCTTAGCAAAAGCCTTTTTAATCGACCAAAAGGTATTAAAGGGTATAGGGAATGCCTATGCCGACGAAATACTTTGGCAAGCGCGAATATCACCAAAATCAATTGTCGGGAAGCTCCCCAATGAAGCAATTGAGCTTCTGGCTGCATCCATTAAATCAGTTTTGAACCATGCCATTACCAAAATCAGAGAAAAGTCCCCGGACATTATTTCTGGTGAAGTGAGAGATTTTCTGGAAATCCATAACCCATTAGTGTCAAAATCACCAACGGGTTTCCCAATTAACCGAGAAGAAATATCATCAAAGACAACGTACTTCACTAATGAGCAGATACTATACACCTAACTTCCCATTCAACTGAAGGCAACGACGGGGACAGATCTTTATTCGTGAGTCGAGTAGGATGGGTTACACGAAGTGAACCCATCAGCATCATGATTTTGTTGAGTGTGCTTTGCTTTACCCAACATACAAAAACAATTGTCTTTGATGAAGGAATGATTCGTGACAAAAGGAAATAATAACTTGCCTAACAAGGGAATAATACAATATCGCAAATCACAGCAAAAGGGGTAACGTTCTTCCTTGCCGTAATAACCTGCACAAGAAAGAGCATATTATGCCATGAAGCAATTGTAGCGCCGATAAAAGTGGCATTCCAGTTTGTTGCCAGGAAACACACGTTGAGAATTCGTGCATTTGTCTTACTTCCCGTTCATACCTGCTTGCGCGCAGACAAGTCCATAGTATTTGTACATTTGATGTAAATGTAGGGCATGAATAATTTGATTTGTTGGGTTTCGCTTTCAGACCCAACCTACACAACTGTTAATGCAGAACCACGGATGGACACAGCGTGGCGAAGACACAACCAAAAGACATCCACAGATTACGCAGATTAAACAGATTAAAATACTTTGCTAAAAAGGCAAGGTTTTATAAATTTGTAATACAGATGAGGCCTCAAAAAGGATACTTGAGATAAAAGAGAGAAAATGTAGCAATTGAGATTTCTCAAAAAGCTAAAGTATGAAAAATGAAAATTAAGTTGTTGTGCACCCTGTGGGGTATGAATCTGCCTACCCTTGAGGACAACCTCAAGGTGATCAAGGATGCCGGGTTTGAAGGGGTTGAAATGATTGTTCCCGACGACAGCGCCGGGAGAAACAGGCTTGGCGTCCTGCTCAATGAAAACGGGCTGGATTTGGTTGCTCAGGTCAGGGCTGAAGGGGCGACCG
>CAYHQN010000175.1:0-6878 GCA_964358545.1 uncultured Tangfeifania sp.
AGGCTGATATAGATAGATATTATAAGTAAAAATCATTTTAGTAAAGTAGAATTACATTAAGTTTTTTTAATGACCAGTTTTTAACTCGATATCCGTAATAGGCATAATAAACCAGATAAATATAACAGGGTAGCAGCACCCAGTATGCGGTGTGTGGATTGTAATGATCGGCAAAATACCCGTATATAAGAGGTACGATAGCACTTCCGCATAAACCCATGATAAGGATTGATCCTCCCATTTTGGTAAACCGCCCTAGTCCATTCAGCGCCAACGGCCAAATAGCCGACCACATCAACGAATTGGAAAGCCCCAATATCACGAGAAACCATATTGACAGAGCAGCAGTATGACCAAGAAAAGTTACCTGGCCACGCACCATGAAAAACAACAGGGTCAGCACAATTGCTGATGTAGTACATACACGCAACACATTGAGATGGTTAATAAATTTTGGAATAAGGACAATACCCAATAAAAACCCGGACATCGTTATACCCAGGATATAGGATGGGAATACTTTTGCTTCCATCAATGGCAGGCCCAGCGATTGGGCATACCCGATGATTGTGTTGATACCGGTAACCTGTGATCCCACATGCAGAAATAATGCAATCGCGCCAAGAATAAGGTGGGGGAATTGAATGATGCTGGTTTTACCTGAATTTGCGCCGGCTTCTATAGGATTTTCATTGTTGGAATCTATTTCAGGCAATACAGAATACCTGATCATCAATCCAAGCCCGAAAAGGACAACAGCCATGCTGGTGTAAGGGACAATCACCCGTCGTATCAACTCATCCAGTGCAGCATTTCTTGTTACTTCGTCCATCAGCGGTAACTGCTTAAATAATTCAGTGTCGGTCGGCCTGAGTATTGCAGAAGCTAATAATAAGGGGGCAATGATCCCGGCAGTTTTATTACAAACGCCCATAATGCTCATTCGCTGTGCTGCCCTTTCTTTCGAACCGATCATGGTAATATAGATATTGGCAGCAGGCTGCAGGATCGCCAGGCCTGTCCCGATTGAGAAGAGCCCCAAAAGGAATAATCCGTATGTTCTGGTCAATGCTGCAGGCACAAAAATAAGTGCACCAAGGGCCATAATCCAGAAACCGATCATGATCCCCTTTTTAAATCCAACCCTCTCTAACAAGTGAGCCGCAGGTATTGCCATCACAAAATAGGCGATGTAAAAGGCAAATGCGACCAACAAAGATTGGGCATGATTTAATTCACATGAAATTTTAAAATAAGGGATTAAAATAGCATTTATCCAGGTAGTAAACCCGAAAATGAAGAACAATAGGCCAATGATCGCTATTGAGATGACCGTTGACCAGTTAATAGGTTTTGGGCCGTTGTTGTCATAAAAAGATTTCTCCACAATTATTTTTTATTTTTATCAGCGCACTGTTTGAGGCAATCGTTTGAACTGTTCCTTCTGGTTGGTGCGCCTTGCTTACACCTGAGTTACCTCTTCCCATTTTTCGTTCAATGCCGATTTTTCCAATGCTTCAAGAACAGCCACTTCGGTTAGGATACTCTGGTGGCTGCGTGGCTCTTTACGGGTCCTGAACATTTCAACGATATCATCATACATTTTCACTGGATCGCTTTCCGGAACGCGGGATTTCAGTTCTATTAAGCCTTTTTTTGTCTCCACGAAAGTTTCCCATCCGTGGGAAATGTTTTTAAAGATCAGTGTAGCATAGAGGCCGCTTTTAAATACCAGACCGGCACTCCCTTTTTTGCCGTCCCTGGTGATTTTTACCCGTTGAATATCTTCACCAAACATTACCATAAGAGGCTGAAGCGTATGTATACCATAGAAAAACACACCTCCGTATTCCGAATCCAGATCAACCGGACCATAACGCACTACATGGTTTATTTCGCCCATGGTTTCCAATTGCTGTTTGATATCATAAGTCCCGGTACTTTGAGCAATTGAGCTGAATGAAGTCACCGGGGTTCCCAACTTATGCGCCATTGCAAGAAATTTCCTTCCTTCTTCAACCCGGTAGCAAAATGGTTTGTCGATAAATGTCGGAATCCCTGCTTTTACGAAAGGTGTAGCTGCTTCGAGGTGATATTTGGCATGCCGATGGTCAACAATCAGCGCATCAATTTTTCCGAGCATCTCTTTCGGATCTTTTACGATGGTTGGTATCTTCCCTGCTTCAGCAGCTTTGCGGGCAAAGTCGTCTGTTTCGCCCCAAAGATGAGTGACTTCGACTCCGGGAAACTTTTTATCGATATTAAACATCTTTCCGAAGATGACAGTATGTGAGTTTTCGGCCCCGATAATACCGATCCGGATGGGTTTTAATTTATTATCAGGATCAGCAATCATGGCTGAGGCAAAGGAAGATGAAGAAATTGAAACGGCTGATAAGGCTGCTCCTGTGCCCATTGTTTTTATAAAGGATCTTCTCGAACGCATAATTGTTTCTATTTTATTGTATGTGAATGCTTTAATCTTGTTATTTTTTAAACGGGCTGGCAATACTGATTAAATCAGTTCGTGTCTTTCCGTTCTCAGTAATCCTGCCCAGGGTATATACTGTACCGTCATCACCTATTGCAATCGAGTTCACATATAGCGGACGATTTCCATCGGGATAAAATACAGCGCCATGATCCAGGTATTTCCCTGTTGGGATATCATAGGTGATCAAATGGAGGTCTTCAAGGCCTTTGGCCTCACCTTTGGCAGTTGAGCTGGCACCCTTGACACGTTTGCCGTCAACATAAATAGGGCCACCGGTCAGGTAATAGATTGTACGGCCATCGGGGCCTAACTTGAAGCTAAGGTAACCGTAACTGAACTGGTCGCCCATACCACTCAGTTTAGAAGGGACAGAGGTAAGTCTTTCGAGAACGTCAACCCGTTCTGTGCTCGGGTTGAACCGGAAAAGATAACCTGAGTTGCCATGAACCCCGTAAATCTTTTTCTCCGGACCATACCAGAATACCTGCCGCCAGTTGTAGGCCATGCTTCCTGATGTGGATACCTCGTATGTTCCAAAGTAATCCTTTTTCATGTCATCACCTTCAATAGTTTCTACTTTATCTTCTCCATATTTCAGGCATTTAATCTCTCCCTCGGCATTGGTCAGGTACACATTGCCATTATCCGGATTAATGACAATTGAACGGCAGATAACGCGAAAATCCTGACCCATACCAGCTTCTCCTTTACCTGTGAATGCGCCCAGTTCTTTCATCTCTTTCTTTGCCACATCGTAACGGAACAGGTAGCCTGTCGGCCATGAAAGACCATAGACAAGTCCCCGAACGGTATCCATATTCATGGTAATGATACCTTCCTGATGAGGATCAATTCCCAAATCTTCAAATGCCTTTGTTTTCATGTCATAGGCAAGCAAATGCCCTCCGCGATACGCTTTGTAGTCACCGGTTGGAACACCTGTTTTTTCCATGCCATCAATGATACTGTAATAACCAAGGTGTGTCGCAAAATAGAGTTTGCCCTTTGATTCGACAAAGTTCACATGGCTTTTCCCCTGTGCTACCACTTTCATATCTTTCTCCCCGCAAATTTGGGTAAGATCACCCAGATGTTCTATCTTGCCGGACTTTGGATCGAAACAGTACATTTGACCGGCTACATCCATCAACGTGGAGCAGAGAACATAGTAGACCTTACCGTCGCTTGCAGTTGAAATACCGTTATAGGTGTCGTGGGCATGTTCAAAACCGGAGTTATAGGTTTTGGCAATTAACTTAGCATCAGGAGTTGAAACTGCAGGTGTTTCTGTCACAGGTTTGGTAGTCTGTTTGCAACTGATTGCAAACAGAAAAATTAGGATGATGGGTACAATTAATTTGGTTGTTTTCATGTTTAATTGTGAGCTCTGTTTTTTATTTTTTCTGAATTATGGTGAATTTTTTCTATAGCCATGGCAATGTCATCCATATCCGATTTGGAACCGAGCAGCATATTTTGTGATAACCACACTGCTTCTTCGTTGCACAGACGATCATTGGCCGGGCACTTGTTATTCTCGTTATATTTATTGATATCCAACATATTCTCAGGATACATTTTCTTGTAATTTTTCGATTGAAATGCATTGCCTAGAAAGGGCATATTGTTAAGCGTTGCATATCCACTTGTGCAGGGAATTCCCTCGGCTTTAAGTGCATTCAGAAATTCTTTTCTTGGCAAATCCCTGAAGTCCTCTTTTTTGTAGCGGAAAGGGAAAAGGTGAAATGCCGCTCTTGTCACATGATCATATAGTTTATAAGGAATAATGCCGGGTATATTCTTAATCTTTGATTTCAGATATGCAGCGTTGACATTACGTGTAGTGGTTTGTTCGTCCAACCGTTTCAGTTGTGCTAATCCGATAGCGGCCTGATACTCTGTAATCCGTAATTTCGTCCCTGGAATAACTGTTCCTGCGCCAATTGAGCCAACAACGGTTCCATAAGGATTACCGTAATTATGGTAGGAGTAGCATTTATCCATAAATTCCGCATCATTGCTCACAATGGCTCCCCCTTCACCGATTGCCAGATTTTTAGAGTTTTGAAAACTAAAACAGCCTGCATGCCCGAGTGTCCCCACTTTCTGGTGGTTTATTTCGGCTAAATGTGCCTGACAAGCATCCTCGACGACAACAAGATCATGTTTTTTGGCAATGGCCATTATCCTGATCATATCAGCCGGCAAACCTAAAATATGCACCGGTATGATTGCCCTGGTACGGGGTGTGATTTTTGCTTCAATCTTATCAGGGTTAATTTGAAATGTTTCCGGATCAACATCCACAAATACAGGGATTGCCCCGGTTGCCAATACGGCAGCTACAGTGGCAATGAAGGTATAGGGAGGAACGATTACTTCATCTCCGCCGCCAATATTTAATTGAATAAGTGAAGTGATCAAGGCATTGGTTCCATTCACCACGAGCAATGAACGTTTGGCGCCCACTGCTTCGGCCCATTTCTCTTCGAATTCGGTTGCTAATACACCGCGAGACCATACCCCGCTTCGAATATCGTCAATAACCTGTTTTTCATCTGTTTCGTGGTTCCAAATTGGCCAAACCGGCCAGCTTTTGGTCCTAACCGGAAGGCCACCTAATACTACAGGTTCACTGACGCCTTTTACGCTGTTAGCAAATAGGGATGGGGTCAAACCCATAGTAAGAAAAGTTCCTGCAGTGGCTGATGAACTTTGTTTTAAGAACTCACGCCTTAAATAACTCTTTTTCGATGTTTCCATAATTTTTCTTCAATTTTAATCAATCAAAAGCCTTACTACTTACCATACTTTGCTCTTTACAACTGGTTCGCCTCCAAGAATGGCGAGTTTACCGGTTTCGTTCGTTTTATGGTTGATATTCCCAAAAGCGGGAATACTACTTGAAGCAACCACAGCAATAGAACCTACTGATAAGTCAGTTATGAATCGACGCCTCGTAAAATTATTTTTTTTCATCACTAAAGTTGTTGAGCAAAAAAGTCGATTTGATATTTCCGTTCACGTACCCCAAAAATAGTAAACTATTTTAGTTAAAAATCATTTAGCCAACTTATTTTGAAGTGACTTAAAAAAGTTAGCTAAATGATAAGAAGTGAATTCTGAAAAAACAATCCTCAACCTCTCCTGGTTTGATGTCAACCGCACAAGGTATATAGATCACGTTGTGAATTGATACACATCACAGACAGCTCTTCAGAGTGATCAATCACAAAAGCATCATTGGTACCAAAAAAACGATCGAATAGTGACGATTGATAGGAAAAGGAGATAATCAAAAGCCCATTTTGAAAACTTAAAGTATGTTCCAGCGCTTTTTTTTGGATCTTCCAGGAAGAGGTATGACATTCGATAATTTCGTAAGGGAAGCGGAAATTTTTAAACAGGCGTTCGATTGAAAAAAGATTACGTAAAACGCTCCTTTTGTCCTCGTCAAAGGTTTCCAATGCCTGGATCAGGGTTACTTTGGCACCGTTGTGCCGCGCAAAGTAACTACTCCAAAGGGCCAAATCCTTGCTCTTCTTCATGTACCCAACCGGGACAGCAATCTTTTGATAACATTTTTCGGGATGCTTTTTATCTGATACAAATAAAAAAGGGAAACCTGAATGTGGAAGTTTTGGCAGGAGCTCTTTGCTTTTTGTCTTGGGCGCCACCAATAGCAATGCGTCAAACTCTTCGGCAAGTTCAGTCAGTATCGTGTCAAGCGGGTGAATGGTCACAAAGGTGTGAATGCGCGCTGAACCAAAAGTCTGCATAAGAGGGAAAGTCAAACCTATCAGGCGTGATTCGGCTTCTTCAATTTTTAGTCCGTCATCGGAGGCATGATAAATCAGGCAAATTTCCTTGTCAAGGATCAACGCAACCTGCACCCCATGCAGAATGGCCACCTCCGTTTCGGATGAGAAATCGATCCAGATAAAGATTTTTTGTTCGCTGTTGGTCAGGGACATAAAGAAGTGGAAAAGGTGATTACTCAAAACTATAAACAATTTTTTTTTAATCTGTTAAAGTAGAAATAAATTGGACACAGGTAAGCGATCTGAAATTCTGGACTTCCATTGTAGCCAAAATTTATAATATCCAGGAATTACCATTTAATGTTCTGATTGATGGTAAAGGGATTATCATCGCTAAAAATATACATGGCGCTGAGTTTGACAGAGAAATAGCCAATTTATTAAATGAAAATGGAACAGATTTGAAATGAAAAAATCAGTTTTATTCTTGCTTCTGACTTGTACTTTAAATTTTGTTTTCCGCAAAACATTGCCGCTTAGGAAAAGTTAGTTTCTTTTGCTTCTTTGGTGGGTGTACGACAAAATTCCAAATTAGTAGAAAAAAGGCTATACATTTGTAAATC
>CAYHQN010000176.1:0-6736 GCA_964358545.1 uncultured Tangfeifania sp.
ATATATCTGAATATTAATTAATTAAAAACAAAAACACTTTTCGGAGTGGACTCAACTTTAGGGAAAGAATTCAGGATATTTTGACCTAAAGCTTAGGGATAAAACCGCGAATGGCCTGTTCCCTACAGCTGTTTCAAGGATCAGACAACCAATCGAATCATTGCTCAACTGGCTGATTGAAAAAACAGAAATTCAAAGAGCGTTGAAAGTACGATCTAAAAAAGGGCTGATGGTGTATGTCTTTGACAGATTAGCCGGAGCTTATACCACACTTAATTTTTAACTCTTAATTCGTATTTATAAAATAGCAATGCTAAAATAGCATTATATGTAGATAAAATTGCGAAAGCAGAAAGAAAAAATCATTGTTATATTTGAGCGGACATTGTACCGAAATTACTAATAAATAAATGCCTATGGTGATAAAACTAATCAAATGATTAATTAATGGGTAACAATTGGATTACCATTAATAAAAAGCTCTTGAGCGAAAACTAACAAATCATTTTATTCATTCAAATCATAATAATCTATGAAAAAAAAACCTATTCAAAACTCGGGGGAATGCCTCTTGTTATGAAAAGTTTCACGTGTAATTAGACTTTACCTATCCATCATGTTGTTTACAACCATACAGGTATTTGCTAGTGCCAATGCATCAGTGGAATCTGTTGGTGTATCAGAGGGATCTGCAAGCCAGCAGGCTGGCAAGAAAATTACAGGTAAAGTTACAGATGCAACCGGTGCTCACATGCCGGGCGTTTATGTCATCATCCAGGGTACAACCCAGGGTGGACAAAACGCATAAATTGACCACCAATAATCAATTTTTAATATTAATTGTTCAAATATTTGCAAAAGTATGAAAAAGAAATGGACTAACCTTAATGGGTATTCGTTTTATGATTCTGCTAAAGTTTTAAGGATCATAAAATTAACCCTTTTCCTATTGCTGGGAATTTTGTCCCAGAATATGGCGGTCGCCAGTGACGCGAGTACCAATGTCGCAACACAGCAGGCAACAAAGAAAATTAACGGAAAAGTGACTGATGCCACCGGAGCCGGACTCCCTGGTGTATCAATCGTTGTCAAGGGCACTACGATTGGAGTAATTTCTGATACGGACGGAAAGTATACTTTATCGGTGCCTGCTGACGCTAAAACCCTGGTATTTTCTTTCGTGGGGATGAAACCTGAAGAAAGAACCATTGATTCAAAAACGGTATATAATGTTACCCTACAGGAATCAACACAAAGTATTGGTGAGGTTGTCGCCATCGGTTATGGTACCATGAAAAAAACTGACGTTACCGGTTCCGTTTCCAGTGTAACACCGGAAAAACTGGTTAACAGGCCAGTTGTAAACGTTGGACAGGCCCTGCAGAACAAAATCGCAGGTGTTCAGGTAATCAGGCAGGCTGCTGGTGATCCGGGCGGTAGGCCTCAAATTCGAATCAGGGGTACAAACTCCATTAATACCAGTTCTGATCCTCTGTTTGTGGTGGATGGAATTGTGGGTGTGATCAATGCCTTGCAAAACCTCGATCCTCAGGATATTGCAACTATGGATGTGTTAAAGGATGCGTCGGCTACTGCTATCTACGGTACACGTGGGGCAAACGGTGTTATTATTATAACAACCAAGCGTGGGGCTGCAGGCAAAGTAAAAGTCAACTACGATGGTTCAGCCTCAGTTGGTATGAAGACAAGAAGAAACGACGCAGTAAATGCCGACCAGTTTATGTACCTTTATGAACAGGCATTTAACAATACGCCTAAGTTTGGAAACCTGGTAACATCAAAGGATTTTCGCGGCCCAACTGCAGCAGGATTATCATGGTCAGAGATGCCATGGTTGTTCGGAGAGGTTGCAAAAGACGCGTATTTACCTGGTCTTAATTTTATGGGTAACAATGGAAAGTATTATAAACCAAGATTTAACACATTGTTGGAAGATGAAGTTTTCAGAACCGCTTTTTCATATAAGAACCGTTTTGAAGTGAGCGGCGGAACCGAAAAGGGAAAATACTCTTTGTCTATAGGTAGTAACAACGAGGATGGGCTTTTGAAAGAATCGTTCAACGACCGGTTAAATACCAGGGTGACCATAGACACTGAACTTAATGAATGGCTCAAAATGAGCGCCAACATAGCATATGCAAGAAGTAAACAAGACCGAATGAGTGCTGATTTGATGAGAAATACCTCGGAATATTTTTCTATTTTGCCTGCATATCGGTATCCTAATGATCCTGCAATATATGGAGCTTATGCAGGAACATTTCCTACTGCCAGGGACTTTAATGTTGGTGAGAATCGGCCAGGTTCAACTTTTATGCTAGATCAGGACGAAGGCTATTACCAACAAGACGAATTTACCGGAGCATTGGAACTAGCTGCACAAATTACACCAGACCTGAGTTTTAAAACAAACCTCTCTATAGATAACAGGAATATGGCGAGTAGATGGTATAGTGGAGATTATCAGGGCAGAACTAATTCAAATGCAAATGGTTACCATGAATTATGGAAATATTGGCAATCCGAAAACTATTTCAACTATAATAAAAAAATAGGTGATCATCAAATAACAGGTTTGCTTGGGCTTTCATGGTCTGAAAATAACTATGACTATTTAGCTGCATCGGCATCCAAATTCTCTTCAAATTTTTACCAATGGAATAATTTAGGAGCGGGTAGCAATCCGCCTACAGTAGGCTCCAGCAATTCCAGGGGTGCGTTAAACTCTTATTTTGCCCGTGCTACGTATAGCTACCAGGGAAAATATATGTTAACAGCAACCGGGCGTTATGACGGTTCATCAAAATTCGGAACAAACTACAAATACGGTTTTTTCCCGTCTGTTGGTGCTGCATGGAGAATCTCTCAAGAGGGTTTTGCGGCCGACAGCAAAACCATATCTAACCTTAAACTGCGTTTAAGTGCCGGACAAACCGGTAACCAGGAAATTGGTAATTATATAACACAAACGTATATTAGTACCACCAATGTTTTATTGGCAAATGGCTACAATGCAGGCCTTTTTCCGGGTTCTACCGGTAACGATAACCTGAAATGGGAAACAACAACACAGTACGATATTGGGGTAGATCTTGGCTTGCTTAAAAATAGAATTAATGTGACGTTTGATGTTTACCAAAAATTAACTGACGATATGTTGTTTAATCTTCCAGTACCTCAATCAACTACAACAGGTAATGCTTGGGTAAACTATGGTTCGGTTAAAAACACCGGTTTCGAGTTCACATTGAACACGGTAAATGTCCAAAAGACAAACTTTTCATGGGAAACTCAATTTACAATATCAGCAAATAAAAATGAAATTACGGAACTCGGCCCTACCGGTGCCGACATTTACGTAGCTACCGGAGCAGGTAACGGAACCAGCGTTTATAGAGTTGGAGAACCAATCGGATCGTTCTTTGGATTGAACCGAATGGGAACCTGGGGCACAAACGAAGCAGTGCAGGCAGCGCGTTATGGCAGAGTGCCGGGAGATCTGAAATTTGAGGATACAAATAATGATGGTAAAATTGAGCTGCTGACTGACGGTAAAGTTATTGGTCACGCCTATCCTAAATTCTATGGTGGTCTGAACAACACATTTACCTATAAAAACTTTGATGCAAGTATCGACATTATGTTTGTAGGCGGAGTTCAAAAAGCTATCGTGCATGAGTCTGCAGAAGACCGCCAATTTGTAAATGGTATGATGAACACAGTTATGGATGGATGGCGTCCTAATCATCAGGAAACAATGATAGCTCAGGTTCGTGCCGGTAATGCCGGTGCACGCTACGACTCATATCCTGACACACATATGATTTGGAACGCTGCCTACATGAGGGGGCAGACGGCTTCACTAGGTTATACTTTCCATGGAAACCTTGGTGGCATAGATAAATTGAGAGTTTATGCCACTGCAGAGAATTTCTTTTTGTTAACCGCAGTTAAACTTCCTGGTTATGATACTGAAGGTAGTTCTATACAGCAAATTAATGGAAGGGTTCCAAATATTGATAAATATATGCATCCGGTTCCTACAACCTTCAGCTTGGGCGTTAATGTCACTTTCTAATTGTAAAAATTTAATATCATGAACTACAAAATAAAAAACAGTATAGCATTAAGATTCACTATGCTTTTGGTGATATTCTTTATGGCGCTTGGTGGTTGCACGGAATTTCTGAAAGAAGTGCCTACAGGACAACTAACCACTGCAGCAGATCTAACAGGTTTAGAATTTAAAGAGCCTTTTACAGTTGGACCTTATCGACGGTTGCAAGACTGGACCAGTGGTGCGGGAGATTGGGGTAATAATATTCCCTCTACAATTGAGTACCCCACTGGCGGTGCATACACAACTGAGCCGCACGTACAGTTCGATAAATTTATGTACAATCAGGTAACTGGTAGTTTACTCGACGATTACAATAATCCGTGGTTTTATTGGTATTCAGGTGTACAAGACTGTAACCTCTCTATCCAACAACTTCCTTTGATTAAGATGAGTGCAACGGACCTTAATAAAGCTTTGGGTGAAGTACGTACCTTAAGGGCATTTTATTATTTTTGTATTGTACGCTACTGGGGTGATGCTGTTCTTATAACAGAACCAGTGACAGATGTGTGGGCAACAGAGAAACCCCGTACCAGTCTGAAAACAATTTATGATAAAGTAATTATTCCTGACCTTGAATTCGCAGTTGCCAATCTTCCGGCAGGTAGAACCGCAATTGGTCGCGTAACACAGGATATAGCCCGGGCAATACTGGCAGATGTATATATGACCGTTGCGGGTTATCCTTATCAGGAAGTAGCTTCCAGTCCGGATAAAGACTGGTGCGGTACAGGAGCCTGGACAATGCAGACCTATCCGGTTGCAGGTGGTGTTGAATTCTTAAAAAAGGCACAAACACAACTTAACGCGCTGTATGGTAGTGTATATACATTGGGGACCTATGATAATTTGCGCGATCCGGCAATGAACAATAAGGGGGAAGCAATATTTCAGGTGCAATATAATGCGACACTCAGGGGTAATGGTCTTATACAACCATCTCTTCCTTTGCTAAGTGCGATTTCCCCAAAAGAAGAAAACGGTACATTTATTCCATGGGTAGGATATTACAAGTCCTATTCTAATATTGACTTGAGGAAAAAGGAACGTCAGTTTTTCTTCACATGGGATACTAAATTTAAAAATGTAATGGATACAGTTCGTTTTGATGTTCCACATATCTATAAGCAATACGTTGCTGCGTCTGTTAAATCGACAGATGGTTCCGGTCTGAACTGGACACATTACCGTTATGGAGAAATACTGTTGAATCTTACTGAAGTAAACTGGGCGTTAAAACAATTAGGCCAGTCGGTATCTGACAATGACATCACAAAAGGAATTAATGCAGTCAGGGCCAGAGCATTACTTTCTCCTTACACAGCAAGTCAAGTTGGTCTGAAAGAAATCTTAGCTGAAAGGGCATGGGAACTGATATTTGAAAATAAAATGCTCTGGGATCAACGTCGCACGAGAAAATGCGTTGTATATGGCAATGGCGAAATTTCAGCTATTCAGAATTTCATTGGTCATCAGCCTGCAATTTTCAACTATGCTTTTACTCCAATGCATTTATTATCACCTATTCCTGGTAATGAAATTGCCAGAAACGGGTATGCGACACAGAATAGTGGGTATTTACCTATGCAAACTGCAAAAAAATAAGTATTGCATTTTATAATTATTTAATTAAGAAAAATATGAAAGCAAAAATTATTGTAACACTTTCATTAATCGCTGCAATAGCGATGATGATAGGTTGTACGAAACAACCTTATTACGACATCCCTTATGATGCTAACGGGAATGTTTACATCACTAAAATTTCGAAGGTAACTGTAGATCCTGTTACCTCAGCAATGACATCTTTCATTGTATATGGCTATTTTCCAAATGCAAAATCCGGAGATGTTATGAAGGCTACTGTTTTACAACAGCAGGTACCCAGTTGGAATCCAACTGGCGCCAAACAACTTTTGCCGGTAGCCGGTAGCGAAAAAAGTATTACGGTTGGGAGTGATCTTAAAACATCAGTAACTTATACCTTAAAGGAAGCAAATTTGTTAAAAGTTGGTGATGCTATAACCGTTGTATTTTCCGGAAACACAGATTCAGGGATAATAGCAATTGTTCTTAAATAAGCTTCATAAAGGGCTTTCTTTTTCACAAATAGGTTTAAGAGGCTGTCTTTAGGGGCAGCCTCTTATAACTAAAAATCGAATTTTTAGTTATACCTGTTGTGAAAAGATAATATAAGTAAGAAACAAAATGAATTGCTTGGAAACCGCACCAGCCTAAAGGCTGATGCGGTTTTGTTTGCTACTAGCAAGATTGGTGTTATGGCTATTGAACCCGTTATTGGACACCTGAAGCAATACTTTAGAATGGGACAGAATTATCTGAGCGGCGATAATTCACCCAAAATCAATGCATTATTGGCCGCTGCAGCCTGGAATTTTAAGAAATTGATGGAGGAACTGATGTTAAAAATTAAAAATTGCCTTTTTCCAATTTTTCAACAACTCTTCTTTTTTGAATTCCAGCTAATAAAAACAAGTTTATAAGGATCGACTAATTAATGTAATACTTTACTACTTCAACATTTTGACCTCCCCCAACCCCTCCGAAGTTTAAGTCATTTGACTAAACAAGAGC
>CAYHQN010000177.1:0-6731 GCA_964358545.1 uncultured Tangfeifania sp.
AGCGCACGTTTATAATCATCCGGGAAAGTTAAATTAAGATACTCTCCTGTAAACGCAAAGGGCCTTAAAATCTTTCCGTCGTCAATCATGTTCTGAAGCACATCGGTAATCTCAATCTCATTTCTCAGCGCCGAGGGTGGAGTCTTAACGATATAATCAAACACACTGCGGTCAAGGAAATAATACCCCATCCCACAAAGATTATTTGGAAGCGCCTTCGGTTTCTCCACCACTTTAAAGATTTTCCCTTCTGAAATTTCTACTGAATAACTGCGTTGAATATCTTCTGGACAATTCGTTTCATAAACACCCACTCCGATCTCAAAGGCAGAAGGTAAATCAAAACTCCCTCTGCAAAGGCAATCGCCTAAAACGACAATGAATTGGTCACGAACCAGTTTTTCAGTACAAAGAAGTCCGTTTGCTATACCTCTCAATTCGTTCGGTTCGGCAAAAGACGCTTGGAGTGAAAGTGAAGAAACATACTGGACAATTTCCTCTTTTTTATATTTCACAACAAAGATAAAATGGGAGGCAAAGGCAGACCAATAATCAATAATGTAT
Source organism: uncultured Tangfeifania sp. (assembly GCA_964358545.1). Taxonomy (GTDB): domain Bacteria; phylum Bacteroidota; class Bacteroidia; order Bacteroidales; family Prolixibacteraceae; genus CAINVV01. Next base: position 565 of record CAYHQN010000177.1, read on the forward strand.
TGAAGAATTGGCCTTCCCCATACAGTAATCATTGCCTTCTGCTTTTCAAGAGTCAAAGGATAGGCCCTGCTTCCCTTTCCCCCGCAAAGGATAACACAGCTGGTCTTGGAAGGATTCATGCTAACGTCATTTTTTCCCATGAAATGCCTTTCGATAAATTTCATCAAAACCGTCGAGTATCCTGGTTTCATCAAAAATAGCTTCCGCCGCTTGCCGGGCGTTATTTCCCATCGCCAAACGTTTCGTTTCGGAAGAAAGCAGACTGTCCATTGCATGTGCAAATCCATTCACATCATTTCGCTCCACGAGGATGCCGGAGTAACCATCGGAAATGAACTCCGGTATTCCTCCCACCTTTGAAGCAATGACCGGCTTGGACGCATACATGGCCTCGCATAAAACCACGGGTGACATGTTTTCCCATTGTTCAGGGATAATCAAACAATCACATCCTTTCAGAAAAGCAATAAATTCATTTCGTTTAAGCCGGTCAAAAAACAGAACTCGTTCCTGTAAACCAAGTTCGTTAATCCTTGCCCTGATTTGTGCTTCATAGGATTCATTTGCCTTAAATTTCGCGACAATAAGACGGGCGGTTGGATGGGATGAAGCAATTTTTCCAAAGGCATCGATTGCAATATGCAGCCCTTTTTTTTGGTCCATCCAACCTGAAAATAATATTGTAGGAAAAGAAAATTGAAAAGGCGGAATAGAATCAATTTGTTCATACTCAACAATCTGGGAAAGAATCTTGATTTTGTATTTTGCTATCCCGCTTTTTTGGAGGATGTCCCCGGATGAACGCGAAAGCACATGAAACGTAGAAATTTGCCTGAGGGAGGTATTCAGAAACTTTCTTCGCCAGTGATGGTAGGCTTGTTTCAATCGTTTTTCGGGATTTCCATAGCAATCCGCGCAAATACGTCCTTCCATTGAGATACACAACTCTCCTGATCTATCAAGCGAAACTTTTGGACACATTATCCAGTAATCGTAAATAGACATAACTATGCGTATTCGAGTTAAATAATTGGCAAATATTGCAGGAAAGAAAAGATACTTACAATTGTGGATATGAATAATTGAATTTGCTGGAAGCTGGGAAAACAATTTAAACAATTCCAGACAGGATATTGGATCAAAGTGGATAAGGTCGGCAAGCCTCTGCCCAACTTTGCTTATCGATGAGGCGCTTTTGATAAAATACGCATCCTGGTAAATTTCTGGCGTTGAAGGGAAAAGACAAATTACATAATGTCTCCCTGGTGCACGTTTCCTAAGTGCAGAAATATATTTTGCCGTAAGTTGTTCGGCACCACCCCAAGCCGGGTGGCTATAAGGGAGGGTATCAGTTAGATGATAAACTTTTGGCATAGATCATTTTCATAATAGTAAGAAACTGTCTTGGAAGAAGACTGGGTCTGAATTTGGCCAGAAAGGCCAATCTGCATGCATATTTGAAAATTACAGGGAGTGATGATTCCTTGATTCCAACCCTCTCTGCCCAGCGTAACATCCGGTCTGGTTCTGAAGACGAGTGATTATCAAGAGGCATCTCTGAAGAAGCCTTATTGAAAATCGCATCTATCTGCATGCCTTTATCGAATGGGACATACACGCTAAGATGGGCATTTATCCCATATTTAAGAATAAAGCACAAGCTTTCGACGTCGTCCTTTATCGTGGTCCCCGGTAAGCCGAAAATAAAAAACCCATTTACAGAATCAAAACGCGGCTTGGCAATGGTAACGGCTTTCTCGATCTGGGCAAGAGTTTCACCTTTCTGTATCCTTTCCAAAATTCTGTCAGAGGCTGATTCAGCGCCAAAACTAAGATGCCGGCACCCGGAAGCCCGTATCGCATCAGCGATTTCCTCATCAAATAAATCTGCACGAAGCCCGTTCGAACAAATCCATTCCAGATTAAGCGGTTTGGTCTTTGCGGCAAATTCTAAGACACGCCCTTTTTTAAGATTAAAGCAATCGTCCATAATGCAAAATTTTTTAATACCCCATTTAATTTGAGCCTGTTGCAACTCACCAAGGCAATTATCTACCGATCTGGTTCTATAAACTCTACAACGACTCATACAATAGGTACATTGAAATGGACATCCAATGCTCGTCATGAGGGGATAATACCAGTCACCTGATTGCCATTTTGCCAAAAATATCTCAAACGAATCAAACAATGAATAGTCAGGATAAGGAAGCGCGTCTGAGAAAGGGGTATCAATATTCAAGGTTTCATCGAAAGTAACGAACGGGTAACAGCACTGGATATCCAGAATACCCTTGAGAGTCCGAACGCTAGCATTCGGGTATTTCGAGAGAATCTCTCCTTTTATCTTCCGTGCATGGCCATAATTCCTTGATTGAACTGACAAAACATAGTCAATTTTCTTTTCATCGCAAAAGCGGCTGTCTGGATCCGGCATCGTATTAAGATCGATCACTTTGCTGCGATACAAAGTGGCAGCATAAGCTACTGCAAGGTTGGGAATGTCTTTGTTCGTGCGACTATCGGGGTTAATAAAAATCACCCTTTGTTCTCCCAGAGTTTGAGTTCTTCAGTATCTTCGTGATACGTAGAGACATGAAACGCGGGACAAAACTGGCACTGAACCGGTACAACGCTATTATGAACTTTCTTGCGGAACTGGGTATATTGAGGAGAGCGCCACATTTGTCTAAAAGGAGTTTGAAATATATTCCCCATGGCGTATTTACGTTGGAATTCCCGCCGATTCCCTTCATTACCAGCACAGCATGGTATGACGGTGCCATCCACGAAAATAAATGGCATACTCCAATAGGTACAATTGCAAACATCTGCTTTTCGTCGGGGAACATTCTTATTCCAGGCAGCAAGGACATTCAGTTCCAATGCCCTACGGTTGGTAGCCTCTACAATTTCTTCGGGAATAACGGTGGGGAGTCCTTCAATTTCCTTATATTGATGGAGGATGCTCGTAAAGAAAACTGAGGGGCGTTCCTTGCCACGGGTAACTTCGTAAAGTAGTTCAATAAATTTTTCCGTTTCATGTAAATTATAGTTGGAAATGATGTAATGAAACACAACCTGCGGGTAAATTTGTCCAGCCTCCCGACGGATATCAAAAAAATCGGAAAGATTTTGTTTAACCTGTTCAAAATTTGAACCAATGCGAATTTTTTCATAGGTTGCTGCTGTTGCGGCATCAATAGAGGCAATGATCTTATCGACCTTCAGTCGTACCAGCTCTTTTGCTCTGTCTTTTGTTAAGAGATGAAAGGCATCATAGAGCTCGACATCTATATTTTTAGACTTAACGTATTCTAGCATCCGTAAGAAATCTCTGTTCAGGAAACTGGTTCCAATTCCCGTCATGCCTACCCACTTCAGGTTAGGAAATTGCCCAATAATATAAACAAATTCGTCATAGGTCATATCCCTCCCAACTTCGTTCCAATACGTATGTTCACACATCACACATTTTAAATGACAGCGAGTGGTAGTTTCCACCTCTATTAATCTCGGAAGATGGAGTAAATAGGGAAAGAGAGTTTTTAAAATCAGCTTGCGGGGAGTTTCTTTCCCGTAAGTCAGAATATACCATATTTTATTATATACACCCTTAAATCCCTGTTCCCTGAATATTTTTTTCAATTGTTGTAATGAAGGCATATTCGATTAACTCATACTTTCTTTAAACGTAAAAAATTCAATATTTTTTTCTTTACATGAGGATTTTGCTCAATTATCTTCGAGACCCTGCCCTGAGCTAAAAAATCCATAGCTGATTTAACAAGATTTATACTACCTCTCACAGGCCCATAAAGACGAATGAGGGCTACGGGCGATATTAAGTTCTTATAATTATGAATATAAAGCTGTAATTTATCTAACTCCTCTCTTGAATAGCGTGCCGAGGGGAAATTTTCTTTACAATATAAAATTCGACCTTGTTGCACAGTATCAAACCAGATCTCGTCATCGATTTCTCCGTTATTCTTCAGCTGATTATAAAGTGGTGTGCCAGGAAAAATGGTCATGATCGGAGCCTGAAAAACATCCGGATAAGCCATCAATTTTTTGCTCGCTTTAAAGTCTGCAGGAGTCTCATCAGGAAGTGAAAGAATAAAAGAACCGACCAACCACAAGCCTAATCTTTTACATTCAGTCATGGTTTCAATAAGTTGTTTTGAAGTAATGCCCTTCGCAATCGCTTTTAACATGCGATCAGACCCTGATTCAACTCCCAGACCCACTGCTACGAGCCCAACCTGATGTAATCTTCGAATCACCTCTAGATTGGTATCACCTCGAATTAAAACCCTGAACTTAATTTTCAGTGATCTTTCTTCAAGGAGATCACAAAACTGCATTACCCACTTTTTATTCACCGTGAAAAGATCATCGTAAAACCGAAAATATTCAACATCATATTTTTTAATGATACGTTCCATTTGGTTAACGAGTACTTCAGGACTCATTGGACGCCAGCTCCGTTCCCAATGGTCATTTGCGCAGTAAATACATTTAAACGGACACCCTCGTGAGGAAATAAAATACACCTGCCGTAGATTGCGGAGTCTTTCTGGTGCCTCGTTATCACCACCGTAATATGACATATCAGGTAAAAGATCATAATCTACATACAGTGAGTCAATATCTGCTAACAAGGGTCGTTTTGGGTTCTGGACGATTTGTTCCCCGTTGCGCCAGGTAAGACCCTGAATAGTTGCTGGATCTGCTCCCTGTGCCAACCCAAGTAATGATTGCTCGCCCTCTCCCCGGATAACCGCATCCACAAACGGATAATGCTTCAAGATCAGTTGATCCAGGGAGAAACAGTGAGGACCGCCTACAACAAGAAATTTCTCGGGATAGCGTTCTTTTAGTCTCTTTGCAAAATTAAAACAATAGTGGCGAGTATCGGTGTAACATGCAAGGCCTATAATGTTATAATCTGCCACAGCCTTCAGGGTATCCTCGATGCTCATTCCCTGAGGAAGAGGGTCGAACACCCGACACGTTATTCCACCATGATCTCGCAAGTAGGTAGCTATAAAGCCCAGATTCAAAGGAGGGCTATGAACGGCGCCGCTGGTCTCCCAGTTAGACCCTTCGCCAAAATAGGGATTAATGAGTGCAACTTGCATAGTAAACCATTCCTCGTATCATCACCAGGGATTAACTCTAGCGTGGGCCAGCAGCCGCTTGAGTGGCTCAAGGACTCCGCGTCGAGCAAGATGTTTTTTTAGATTAAACAACGTATCAGAACGCAATAAAGTATAATGGGCAGCCGAGTAGGCCAAAGACATCAGTGCTTTCCAACCATTTCTTTTAAAACTATTACCAAAAGATTTCAGGTTGATAAGGTCATACGACATGGCAATTTTCCTCATCCCTTCATTGATAGAAAACTCTGCCTGGGGAAAGATATCCTTGCAAAAATACGTATCAGAAGGGATCGAACGATCAAACCAAAAGGATTCTTGTATAAACTTTTCCGCAATGAACTCCTGATAGTATGATGTCCCTGGATAAATCTTAAAGAATTGGATATTCAGCACGTCAAAGTATTTGAACAAATCCATCGTCTGTCTTCGATCATGCTCCTCTTCATCGGGGAAAAAGTAAATAAAGAACCCAATAATCCAAAACCCCAAATCCTTGCAATCTTGAATAGTTGCAAGAACCTGGCGTCTTGAAACACCTTTCCCCACGACTTTTAAAAGTTTATCGGAACCGGTTTCCACCCCAAATCCAACCACATCACAGCCTGCTTTTTTTAACAATTCAAGGGTATTTTTGCGCGTACCAACCCTGATATCGACACGAAAGCTTACTGATATTTTTCGTTCAATAATGATATTGCAGAATTCCTGAATCTGCTTTTCATTGGCGGTAAAAAGAGGGTCATAAAAGCGAAAATAACCAATCCCGCGCTCCTTTACAAGCCTCTCCATGCGGTCTACCAAAACGACCGGTTCGGTACCGCGCCATAAACCCCCTCCCAACTCAGGAGCCGCACAGAAACGGCATTGAAAGGGACATCCCATGGAAGCCATGACAGGTAAATGTTTTTTCTTAAGCAGCCATCCCGGCACTTCAAAATCCTTCCAGTCAACGATAACATCTTCGATAAAGTCGTAATCAATATCCAGGCAGTTGACCTTTTT
>CAYHQN010000178.1:0-6678 GCA_964358545.1 uncultured Tangfeifania sp.
TCTGCCCCCTGCCCTCTGCTCCATGCCCTTTGCCCCCTGCTACTCATACCGCAGCGCCTCCACAGGGTTCCTCGTTGCCGCTTTCCAACTCTGCCAACTTACTGTCAATAAGGCAATTCCCAATGCCAGTAATCCGGCAAAGGCAAAAATCCACCAGCTCAGTTCGGTTTTGTAAGCAAAGTTTTCGAGCCAATTGTGCATGGCATACCAGGCAATGGGTGTGGCAATTACAAAAGCGATGGCTACCCATTTCACAAAGTCGCGGTTGAGCATGGCCATGACTTCTGAAATTGCCGCTCCGTTAACTTTGCGGATGCCGATTTCCTTGGTGCGCCTTTTAGTAGTAAAGACAGTCAGTCCGAATAAACCAATAATGGCGATGAATGTGCCAATTAGACTAAAGAAGTTGATGGTTCTTTGCTGGGCCTTTAACGAATTATAATTCGAGGCCAATACATCGTTGAGAAATGAAACTTTAAATGGTGTTTCAGGAAAACGATCTTTCCAAAGCTGATTGATCTGACTAATTAAACCTTGTACGTTGGATGTCTGAAAACGGATGTTGACAGTAGAATAGCCCCATCCATCCCAAGCAGGGTTCGACATAATTAACAAGGGTTGCACAGAGTTTTCCAGCGATGCAAAATTGAAATCATTTACTACTCCGATTACTTTAAGTTTGCCATTTCTATTAATTGTCTTATTCAACGGATCATCCCAGCCAGCCTTTTTTTTCAATTGCTGGTTGATCAAAATCGCATCTTTGTCAAGAGAACTATTCAGACTAAAATTTCTTCCTTCAACTAAATGAACATCAAAGCAATTCAGAAAATCGGCATCAGTGTAAACTACATTTATCATAGTAGATTCCTGCTGACCTTCAATTCTATATCCATTTTGTGTTAATCCTTTACCCACGGTTTGGCTCGACAAACTTACCGAACGAACAGCCGCCAATCGTTGCAAATCCTGTTTAAAATCAAACAGTTCCTGGTGGAGAAATTCTTCATCCGATTCGACGGTCAAAATGTTTTCCTTATTAAATCCCAGTTCCTGGTTTAGCAGGAAGCTATTTTGGCGCGAAACAATAAATCCGGATATCAGCAACAGGATAACAATTGTAAATTGAAAAGAAACAAGCAAGTTGTTTTCAAAAGTTCCTGACCCATTTATTGACGCTTTATTTTTCAGTACTTCAATTGGTTTCAGTGATACAATTTTTCGGGTCGAAAAGAACGTAACGACAGCCGATAACAACAAGATGGTAAGTACAATAAATCCTAAAGCCGGAACCATGTTCGTTCCGATTACTACGGTCGTTTGCAATTGAGAGTTCAGAAACGGAAGGCTCAATGCGAGCAGTAAAATGCCCAGGGCAGAAGAAAATGCCGAAACAATCAAAACTTCGGCATAAGTTTGAGCCATTAATCCACATTTCCCGGCACCGTGTATTTTAAGTACCCCGATGTCTTTTGACTTTGTATTTTTTTGGGCGGTGTAAAGAATGATGTAATTTACAATGGACAGAAGCAAGATCAACAGGCTTATGCAGGCAATGATGTAAATACTTTTTTTATTCCTGTTTGAAGAACAATCGTACTGGATTGTTCCATCGGCCAGATGCACTTTGGAAATGTTTTGAAGGGCAATTGATAGGGATGACCCGCTATCTTTCCATTTTTCGTTCACTTTTCGGTTAAGCAAATCGGGAAGTGTTTTTTCGACTTGTTGCGGACTTACATTTTCTGCCAGTTGCAGGTACGACAAAAACGTAATGCCACCTCCCCATCCTTTCCAGAAATTGTTACTTTGTTCAATGTATTTTACAGAAACTAAAGCGTCGAAGGCAAATTGGGTATTTGCAGGAGGATTTGCAGCAATTCCGGATATGGTAAATAATTGGTGCTGGTACATGAGTTCCTTTCCGATGACATCTGTGCTCCCGAAAACCTTTAGTGCTGTTTGCCCGGTCAGTACAATCTTTTCCGCACTGTTCAATATAGTTTCCGGATTTCCTGTAATTAGTTTAAAATGGAAAAAGGGGAAAAAGTTCTCATCGGCAAAACGAAGCTTATCAATCTCAAATAAATGATTCCCTGCAAAACATTTGGCTGTATTTTCACCAGTTACACGGCAATAGGCATCGATTCCTGGGATTTCTTTTTTGATGTCGGGAGCCGCAGGGAACCAGGTAAATCCTGATAAATCAGTGTTGTCTTTTGAATTAAAAGTACCGACCAAACGATACAGCCGATCGCCATTCGGATAAAAAGTATCGAAACTGGTTTCATGTTTGACAAACAGAAAAATGAACAGGCATGCTGCAATGCCGAGCGAAAAACCAACAATGTTGATTATCGAATTCAGCCTGTTTTTCAGGATGCTTCTAAATGCCAGTTTAAAAAAAATAATATTCATAACAATAAGTCTAAATTATTATTCATACTTCAAAATCTCCACCGGATTCAGTGTTGCTGCCCGCCAACTTTGCCAGTACACATTGTCTGAATCAGGATGCTCAGGATAAAAGGATTAGCAGGATTAATGTTTGCGGAAGAGTCGTTTTACCTCAAGACTGTTTGAACCAAAGTTAACCAGAAGTCCCTTTTCAATCTGGTAAGCAGTGAGATAATTTAAAGCCTGTGCGAGATGAACTTCTTCCAGTTTAATCAATGTAATATTTTCCTATTTATTTGTTGCGATTTGAATTATTTTATATATACATTTGTCCATGAAATTTTAAAATCACATTTTAAATTTTCATGGACAAACCTTATATATTACCATGAAATACCCATGAGAAAATTTTTACACCAACCGAAAATGAATATGTGGGTATTCCATGCGACCTTTAAAAAACAAATTATTTTCGCATGAAATATTAATTTTTAAGAACATTTGTCGTGACAATCACAAGAAGAATTGGTTCTGAAATCCACGATTCACTGAGCTTCTTTCCAGTCGTATCGATCATTGGTCCGCGCCAGGTGGGCAAAACCACCCTGGCCAAAACAATTATGGCCGGTGCAAGCAAACCAACACTCTATCTGGATCTTGAGCTTCAGTCGGATTTAAACAAACTTGACGATGCTGAACTATTCTTTTCGTACCATACCGACAAACTTGTCGTGGTAGATGAAGTTCAAAACAAGAAAGAGCTCTATCCTCTTTTGCGTGCACTGGTTGATAAAACCGGCGAACCCGGACAATTTCTTTTGCTGGGTCCTGCATCCCCGGAACTGATCCGCCATTCGTCTGAATCTTTGGCTGGCAGGATAGCCTACCATCAGCTTTTCCCTTTCGATCTGACCGAAATCCCGGAATCGGTAACCCAGAATGATCTCTGGATGAAAGGAGGATTTCCAAAATCCTTGTTTGCACCCGGCAAAGATTTATCGCAAAAATGGATGGAGAATTTTGTCAGTACCTATTTGAACCGTGATTTGTTGCAGCTTGGATTAAGTGCCTCACCCACAACTATTCGCAACCTTTGGTCCATGATGGCCTATCTGAACGGTCAACTGTTCAACGCTACGAACCTGGCCAATTCGCTGGATGTGACAACCCCAACGGTGAAGCGGTACATTGATTTTCTGGAAGAGGCATTTTTGCTGAAGAGCCTTCACCCTTTATCATGGAACATGAAAAAGCGGCTGGTGAAGAGTCCGAAAATTTACCTGACCGACACCGGCATTCTGCACTACTTGACAGGGATAACTGATTTCAACAGTTTAACAGGAAATCCCATCATAGGTAGTTCATGGGAAACATTTGTGGTTAACCAACTGTTGGCCTTAAAGCCAAATCAAACCGATCTCTATTTTTACCGCACCCATCAGGGTACTGAAGTCGATCTGGTTTTTACCAAAGGATTAAATGTGGTTGCCACTGCCGAAATCAAATATTCCAACTCCCCGCAACTGAGCAAAGGGAATTATCTCGCTTTTGATGACCTGAATGCCCCCATCAACTATGTCATTACTCCATCTTCTGATGATTATCTTTTCAAAGAACGTGTCAGGGTTTGCTCCCTGAAAGCATTTATCGCTAATTATCTCTCTTTCCTGTAGCAGTGCAGAGGGCATGGAGCATGGGGCATAGCGATTGCTCCACTCTTAATTTTCATGTCTCAACTTCTCCCTCCTTTTTCCTTACTCTTATCCTGTAAATTCTTTCATCCTGCAAATCCTGATTCAGACATCATTCATACCGCAACGCTTCCACCGGGTTCCTCGTTGCCGCTTTCCAACTTTGCCAACTCACCGTCAGTAGCGCAATTCCCAACGCCAGCAAACCAGCCAGGACAAAAATCCACCAACTTAATTCTGTTTTGTATGCAAAACTTTCGAGCCATCGGTGCATGGTATACCACGCGATAGGTGTGGCGATTACAAAGGCGATGGCAACCCATTTTAAAAGATTCAGATTTAGCATCGATAAAATATCGGAAACTTTGGCTCCATTTATCTTACGGATGCCGATTTCTTTTACCTGTTGCCTTACAGCAAAAAGAGTGATTCCCAAAATTCCCATTATTGCGATGAAAACAGCCAGTACAATGCCTAGCACCAATACTTTGGCTTCGAACAGTTCCTTTTTATACAGTTCTTCAATCATATCTTCGTGAAATGCGATTTCGGTTTCATACCCTTTATACAGATTATTAAAAACTCGTTTAAAGTACGAAATTGCTTCACCAGACATTCCATGGTTGTACCTGATCACTACATCAAACCTGAAAAGAAATTTATCACTTTTACGAATTCGGATTGGAACAATTTCCCTACGCATCGATTGAAAATTAAAGTCGTAAACGACTCCCACAATTTTTACCGCTTTGGCTCCATCCATACTGACTATTTCACCAACCGGATTCTCCATTCCCATGTATTTTACCGCTGCTTCATTCAGGAGTATTTCATTTTTTTGTTCTCCATTGTAGCTTTCAGAAAAGAAACTTCCTGATTTTAACCTGTATCCGATTAATTCGGGGAAATTGGCAAGACAGCCAATCTCGGCAATAGGGAAAGTTTCATTTGTCTTCTGATTTATTATAATCCCATTACCAAACTGATCTCTGAGCGGAGGAAGCTCATGAGTAACTGAAACACTTTTTATGGAAGGATGCTCCGAAAGACTACGTTTTAAATCCTCCATCCTTTCGGTATTTTCATATTGCGGATTATAAATATCTCCCTTCCAATTCGGATTTTTTATATGTACAACGAGTAAGTTTTCAGGATTATAGCCCAGGTTTGAGGATTTGGAGAAACTAATCTGCTTAAAGATGATGAATGTTGCGGCCAGAAACCAGATTACCACCATCATCTGGCCGGTTAAAAGTATTTTATTCAGGTTTAAACCTAGTCCAAACTTGGGTTGATCCTTTCTTAATAACTGTACAGGATTTACGTGGGTTGAACTTATTGATGCAAAAAGTCCCGAAACGGTGGCCGTCAAAATTACGAGTCCGATAACTCCAATCATAAACGGTATGTTACTGATAAGGTCGAATCTCAAATCGCAATTCAGGTAGTGGATAAATAAAGGCAGCAACAAATGGGCAACGAATAAGGCAATGGGTAGAGCAATGATCGCCTGTAAATACGATTCGAACATCATCTGCCTATTGATTTGCTGTGCCGAGGCCCCGTTAATCTTTCGAACACCAAGCTCCTTATTCCGGCTTATGGTACAGGCAGTTGTAAGTATTCCAAAATTCAGACAAGCCATAATAACCACCAGACTAACCAAAAAAATCAGACCATACAAGATACGGGCATTTCCTGAAGGAAATGGATTATTCCCTAAATGGCCTGAATGCAAATACATTTGGCTGAACTGCTGCAACTGGTATTTAAAGGTTGATATCCCTGTCCATTTTTCGATATTGGCCTGATTAATCTTATCTTCCAGTTTTGCCGATTCAACTTTTTTTGAAGTCATCAGAAAGGTAGTGAAGAACGGATAGGATTCCAGAAAGGCATCGCAAAGGTTATCATGGTAAAAGTTAAACCTAAAGAACAGATCACCTGAAACAGACGAAAATTCACTGAAATTATCGACAACAGCTTTTACTTTGAAAAAATGTTCGCCTTGAGGAAACCTGACTTTTAGTTCCTTTTCAATCGGGTATTCGTTGCCGAATAATGTTTTTGCCATTGAAATTGTTATTACAACGGCATTGGGTTCGGCAAATAAATCAGTAGTATCGCCCTGTAAAATCTGGAGGGAAAACATTTTTACAAAATCAGGATCCACAAATACCGATTTTGCAGGGATATCATTCTGATCTTTTCCTATCCACGATCTGTTTTTAATAAATCGGCTCATTCCAATTACCTCCAGAAAACTTTCCTGGATTTTAGGCCCCAAATCAAGCGTAGTCAATGCCGATGAGGTTTGGATTGCCTCTTGTGTACTGGTGACCCTGTAAATAAATTTTCTATTTTTGTGCTGCGAATTGAATTTCAATTCGTTAATTACATACAGCATGATCAATGAAGAAACTGCAAAAGCAATCACCAATCCAATCAGGTTGATTGAAACAAATTCTTTCTTTTTCAGAAAATACCTGAATGCCGACTTTAGTTGATAGGGAAGCATATTCCGTTATCTATTTGTCTTTAGTTCTACTTTACTAAAATGATTTTTACTTATAATATCTATCTATATCAG
>CAYHQN010000179.1:0-6675 GCA_964358545.1 uncultured Tangfeifania sp.
AACTAAATTTACTTAAAATCTTAAGGACTTATGCATTACAAACATAGGGTCTCAGTGAGTGTTCTTTGGGTACTAAGTCCTCCCGTCTCCGTCTCTCTGTCCCTAAGTCGTCCTAGTCGTCCTAGTCGTCCTAGTCGTCCCAGTCATCCCAGTCATCCCAGTCGTCCACTCGTCCCCTTCGCCTCCTCATCTCCTAAGCACCGCCATCGTTGCCCCAAACCCATACTCCCGAAAAGAGGCATCCTGGTAAGGGTATTTGGCATATTTGCGCTGAAGCTCGCGGCGGAGTTCGTTTTTAAGAACTCCGTCACCCACGCCGTGGATGAAAACGATCTTTTTGACACCGGTAGCAATGGCCTTATCCATCTCTTTCCGGAAGGTGTCGAACTGGAGTTTGAGCATGTCGGTATTGGAGAGTCCGCGGGTATCGTCGATAAGTTGGTGAATATGCAGATCAATTTCGACCAGATCAGATTTTGGAATTTCGGCGACGACCTGTTTTTTCGGCTCTTTGGTAAGCGTAACTTGTTGAAAATCTTTTTCTGTCAGCTTATCCAGCTCTGCCTTGAGTGGATTTTCTGCTAATCGGATCAGCAGGGCAGGGGTGCTGAAGTAGTTGTTCCTGACAAAGGAGGAGGCCTTAAAAAACTTAACAGGGGAGATGCGGATCTCTTTCTGCACCGGTTCCTCCAGTTGGTTACCGCTCTTCCTAAAAAAGAGCAATTGAAAACAGTATTCGGGCAATTCACCCATTCCTTTTGGATCGATGCTGTCCAGTTCTACCTTGGTGTTGGGTTCGAGCATCCCGGCATCCACGGTAGTATATTGACCCGCCGTTTTGGTGGAGAAATGGTAAATCAGGGTATAGTTGCAGTCATTGACCAGGTAAAGGAGTATTTTGCCTTCCGGCGGATTGCCCGGATTGTTGGGCAGCGCAGCGAAGATGAACTCCGGAAAGTCGTTGTTTTTGAGTTGGTTGGTCTCGGTGAAGCCGTTTCTTTTTACCTCGGAATAGTGGTTCTGTGGCAGAGGACTGGGGGACTGGGACGACTTGGATGACTGGGACGAAGGGGACGAGGGGGACGAAGGGGGGACGACCACCAGATTTTTGATGTAGGTGGGTATCTCGAAGCCATCCTGGGTTTCGACGCTCACCATATCTTTGGAGAGGATGGCGGTAACGCGGCCACCGCCGACTTCATTGAGAAAGCGAACCTCATCGCCGACACGGATATTTTGAACAGACATAGAACCACAAATTTACACAAATGAACACAAATTTATCGGATTGGAGAAGAATGACTAGGACGACTGGGACGACTAGGATGACTGGCAAATAATCATTATATCTTCTATGCTTCCTAGTTTCTTCGTTTCAATGTTTCATTGCGCAGATCTTCCCCTCGTCTCTTCCCTCCCGATCTCCCCCTTCGTCCCAGTCGTCCTAGTCTTCCTCTCGTCCCCTCTTCTTCCGGTAAACACCCGCAATCCACGCATACACCCCCGCTCCCAGCAGCGCCCCGACAGCATTCGACAGCTCGTCCGTCCATTCAAAGGCCCGGCCAGCCTGCATTTCCAATTGGGAGAATTCCATCAGCAGACCAAAACCGGCCGAAAAGAGGACGATGTAAAGGATTCGTATTCGTCGCTCCTCGGAATGAAAGGTCCAGCAGGCCAAAGCGGTAAGTCCAAAATACATACAACCGTGCACCACCTTGTCAAAACCTGCAAAGAGTTCAATTTGAGGGACCTCATCGGCCGGCATCAGCGAAAGTTTCGCGATGATAGCCAGGTAGAGCAGGCTAAACAGCACCCGCAGCCATTGGGGGAAGGAGAAAAGGAATTTGATCATGGAGGAGTAAAGAAGGATAAAGGATAAAGTAAAAAGGATAAAGTGAAAAGACAGTTGTTAATCGACAATATTTTCCAAAGATACAAAATCAAGACCTATGATAAAAGTAAAAAGGATAAAGTACGAACGAATCCCACTTTATCCTTTTTACTTTATCCTTTACTTGCCCTGAGACTGTCGAAGGGTCCTTCTTGTGTTTACCAAAAACATATCCTCTGCAACCTTTCCTTAATCGTCTTCCCCGGTAGGGTAGGCTCGGCAGCCCCATTGGTAAGATGTTTCTCCTTGTTGCTGACAAAAATCGGGTTGTCGAAGAAGATGATTTTCTGATAGGGGTCATTCGCCGGGATTGTTTTTTTGATGCCAAGCAGATAAGAGGGCAGCAGCAGCAGGATTCCGCCAACGATGAGGTTGAAAGCCATCAGCCTGAAAATGCCTATTTCCTTCAAATTGAGAACCGCCATCGTGAAAAGTGCATTGACGGCTATGATCAGGTAGGTTGCCTGTTTGTGGTTCATCCCCAGGGCCAGCAACCGGTGATGGGTATGGTTTTTGTCTGCAGTAAAAGGTGATTTCTTTTGGATAATACGGATAGCAAAAACGCGGAGGGTATCCAGCAAAGGGTAGATCAGGATACCAAAAGAAACTGCCGGTGAGGAATATATGGCATAAGGTGCAGTCTGATCAATGTTGAACTCGTTAAATTCTATTACCAGGATACCCATGATGGTTCCCAGGATCAGCGATCCGGTATCCCCCATAAATATCTTGTTTCCCTTGCCGTAGACATTGTAAAAGAAGAAGCCGGAGAGTGCCCCCGCCATAGAAAAGGAGATGATGGCAAATTCGAAATGACCGGCGAGAAAAAACCATGTTCCGAAGACGGCAGCGGAGAAGATGCTTAGACCGGCTGCCAACCCGTCGATGCCATCGATCAGGTTAAAGGCATTGATAAAGACGATGAAGACGAATCCGGTAAGTAACACACTGAAGATATAGGGAATTTCCCCTACTCCCAAAAATCCGTGCAGACTGGTGAAGCGGAAATTGCCCAAAACAATCAGAACTGCCGCGACGAAAATCTGCGCGGCCAGTTTTTTGGTTGCGCTTAGCGTAAGGATATCGTCTTTCAGTCCGACGAAGAACATAATCATTATAGCGGCGATGATGTAGGTTAAACCCGGTATGGTATATCCATCAGAAGTAAGGGTCAAGCCCAATATAAAACCCAGAAAAATAGCGATACCACCGAGGGTCGGAATGTTGTAGATGGTAGAGGATCTCCCGTTGGGGACCGCGAACAGCCTGAGCTGACGCGACACATTGATAACTGTGGGTATGGTGCGCGCGGATATGACGAGCGCCACCAAAAAGCTGGCAATCACATAAATTAACTCTCTCATGCGGAACAGGTTTTAGGCAGATGCAAGGTAAGAACGAAAAGCACTTTATTCTCTTTTAGTTTAGACTATTAGCAAATGTAATGATTTTTTTTAAAAATTAGCATTTGATCATCAAATAATCATTGCGTAAAAAAAAATGGAAGAAATGTGCGGGAGGGGACGACTGGGACGACGGGGATGACTGGGACGACTAGGACGAAGGGGCGATCGCTAAGATGAGACAGCGAAATGGGAATAGAAGAAGATGAGACCGGTCCCTGAGCAGAACCGAAGGGTCAAAGTAGGAAATGCGAAAATGAATAAATGGGATTCAATTGGGATTATATAAAACCTTATTTTTCAAAGGCAATCTTAGTAGAAAATGATAGTTGATTGAAAATAATCTTATTACCTTATTTATGAACGTTGAGTGCAATAAGCAGTATACCCATTTTGCCTTTTTGTGAAATAAGGTAATAAGGTTTAGTTTTTCTCCTTGATTTTTTTCTACTAA
Organism: uncultured Tangfeifania sp.; assembly: GCA_964358545.1. Lineage (GTDB taxonomy): Bacteria > Bacteroidota > Bacteroidia > Bacteroidales > Prolixibacteraceae > CAINVV01. Next base: position 3,749 of record CAYHQN010000179.1, read on the forward strand.
GGTTGCCAGAGAAAATTAGGTTTTACAAATTAGGAATTTGAGTTTAGTATGATTAATATCCTAATATACCAATGGTTATAGTCCCGAATAGTGGTCCATGCGACCCCTCGTCATCCCCATCGTCCCAGTCGTCCCCGTCATCCTAGTCGTACACTCTTCCCCTTCGTCCAAGTCGTCCTAGTCATCCAAGTCGTCATTCCCTCGCGAACGGATGCCTCGCCAGCTCCAGTCTTGCAAACGGATGATACTCCCCCTTCAACCCTACCGGGATAGCATGCCGGATATCGTGCACCAATTGAATGGAGGGCATTGCTTCCAGAAGCGGGAACCCGTTCCCGGCCAGGATTTGGCGGTAGCTTTCGGTATGAAGGTCGGTGAAGCCCTCGCTGAATTCGATCTCTTCACCATCCATCTCCAGCAGGCGGTAGGTTCTTTTACCGGTGTCCCGGATGGCGGTGGGCAAAGTCTCTTCGTTGATGCTCAGGAAATAGCGAACACGGGCTTTCTCAAACTGCAGGAATCCGGAGACACGATCATGGGAGGCTACATGGACAATGTTTTCCTTCACCCCGCCAAATACCCATCCCAGCATGTCGTAAAAATGGACTCCTATGTTGGTGGCGATTCCTCCGCTTTTCGAAACGTCCCCTTTCCAACTGGTATAGTACCAATTCCCACGTGAGGTAATGTAGGTCAGATCGAGATCGTAGATTTTAGCAATGGGTCCTTCACTGATTCTATTTTTTAAGGCGATTATTGAAGGATGTAATCTAAGTTGAAAGATATTGAAAACCTTTTTCCCTGACTCCTTTTCAATTGTGCTAAGAGCCTCAATGTTCCAGGGATTCAAAACCAGCGGTTTTTCGCAGATCACATCCGCCCCAACCCTCAACCCAAACCGGATATGCGCATCATGCAAATAATTCGGCGTACATATCGTCACATAATCCACCTGGCGCCCTTGCCCCGTGTGAGAAGAAGACGTTGCATGCAACGTCTCTACCTGAACTCCTTGCATCATTTCCGTCTCTCCGTCTCTCCGTGGTTCGGTCTCCCCCTCTCCCCCTCGTCCACTCGTCCCCTTCGTCACAGTCATCCCAGACCTCCTCAGCACCTCCACGTGCCTGTCAAACCTCTCAAACTCCGTAAAGAACGAAGCTTCCGGAAAGTAGCTGTCAAGAATACCAACGCTGTCAAATTTATCAACAGCGGCAACCAGATTGTTGCCTGTCTCCTTGATGGCTTTCAGGTGGCGTGGGGCGATATAGCCGGCGGTGCCGATGAGGGCGAAGTTCATCATAGGTGCGAATTTCACGAATTTAAACGAATTACACGAACGAAGGGCGAAAAGGATCAGGAATGTTGCACAAAGAGAGTGGACAGTGGAAGGAAGAAATGAAACGGGGAAACGGGGAAACGGAGAGCTGGGAAAATGAGAAATTGAGAAGATGGGAAGATGAGATATCCTAAAAATGCTAGAGTATTCCGTGGTTTCTTAGTATTTCGGCCAGATCGGCGTGTTTTTTTGAATATTCCTTAAGTGTTATGATCAGATTGCGACTATTTGCTTCGGCTCTCGATGATTGTTCCAACGCAGGTTGCATGGCGGTGCGGCGATCCCAAATCATATAGCCGAGCATGAAAAGGAACAAACTAATTAAGATGCCAAAACCCCAGTAAAAAAGTGTTTTTATGTCATCTATTTGCTTTTGCTGGTACATGAATTGTTTATCAATACTTTCAAACCTCACCTCCATCTTGTCATCGAGTGCAATTATTTTGGCTTCAAGTGTACTTATTTTGGCCTCAAGCGTACTTATTTTGGCATCGGTACGGATGGCGCGGTCACGGTCGGCCAGGGTATAGGGCACAACAACTTGCTGCTCCTGGGCTTTCAGGATCCCGGAGAAAAGCAGTACAAAAACAAGGATAAGTAACTTCTTCATGACATTTTATCTACCACGAAGTTACGGTAAATTCCTGAAAAATAAAAATCGCAATGTGGGATTTTTATTATTCCACCCTCTTATCTTCTCCTTTTCCCCCCTCGGCCCTTCGGCTACGCTCAGGATACTACTCCGCTCGGGGAACGGTCTCATTTTCTCACCCTCCCATCTTCAATCTTGTCTTCCGTCCGAAACGATCATTCTACTTTTTTGAGAATGCTACCGCGGACGGTTGGTCGTTCGGCATTCCCTTACCCCGGGTTCCGCTCCGCTCCACCCGGGGCTATTAACATTTAACCCCTGCAGGGTAGGATTTGTTCGTGACCAGCATTGTGGTCAGGAAATTTGCATTAGGATGTTTAAAACCAAAAGGTTGCTGCGATATGGTTGATTATTTTATACCATTATGTTATTTCTTCACAAATTCCAGTCCTGCAGGTGCGGGTGCGGGACGGAATATTGGTAGCCTGGGGTGGAGTCCCGCAGGTGCGGGAGAACCCCGGGTTGGGAATGCGGTATGAAGGGCCGTCCGGGAGGGGATTTTCGAATATGAGTTTATTGGCATTTCGGACTGAAGGAGCGAAGGTAGGAAAAGGATCATCAAGGGACGAAGCTAGAGTATTCCGTGGTTTCTTAGTATTTCGGCCAGATCGGTGTTTTTTTTTGAATATTCCCGAAGCGTTGCTATCAGGTTGCGACTATTTTCTTCGGCTTTCGATGATCGTTCTAATGCGGGTTGCATGGCGGTACGACGATCCCAAATCATGTAGCTGAGCATGAAGAGGAACAAAGTGATTAAGATGCCAAAACCCCAGTAAAAAAGCGTTTTAATGTCATCCAGTTGTCTTTGCTGACTTTCAAACTTTAATTCCATATTTGCTTCGGTACGGATGGCACGGTCGCGGTCGGCTAAAGAATAGGGAACTACAACTTGCTGCTCCTGGGCTTTCAGGATCCCGGAGAAAAGCAGTACAAAAACAA
>CAYHQN010000180.1:0-6626 GCA_964358545.1 uncultured Tangfeifania sp.
GCTCTTGTTTAGTCAAATGACTTAAACTTCGGAGGGGTTGGGGGAGGTCAAAATGATTGGAAAAACTAATAGGCAATAGATTGTTTCAACAATATAATCTCAGATCAATGAAAAAGATTGCCATTATCGGAGGTTCAGGGCTTGAAAACCCTGACATTTTGCAGCGCCAGGAGCGGATCGTCGTGGAGACACCCTACGGCGCACCCAGTTCAGATTTTTTGTGCGGGACCATCGCAGGAACGGAGGTGGTACTCTTGTCGCGCCATGGCAGGCAGCACACCATTACCCCATCGCAGATGAACAACCGGGCCAACCTGTACGCCATCCAACAGCTGGGATGCACCCATATCCTGGCCACCACCGCCTGCGGCTCCCTGCGGGAGCAGATTGGCAGGGGAGAGCTGGTGATTCCCGACCAGTTTATCGATTTCACCAAACACCGCGCCACCACATTTTTTGAGGAGTTCAAGCCCCACGAGATGAAACATACCCCCATGGCCGATCCCTTCGATAAGCTGCTGAGCGAGCTGCTGCTGGAGGCAGGCACCGCACTGAATCTCCCCATCCACAAGGGCGGATGCATCGTCACCATCGAAGGGCCCCGCTTCTCCACGCGTGCAGAATCGATGATGTTTCGCGGTTGGGGTGGCGACCTTGTCAACATGAGTACAGCACCGGAGTGCATCCTGGCCAACGAGTTGGGCATTCCCTATGCGGCCGTGGCCATGGCCACCGACTACGATAGCTGGAAGGAAAATGAGACCCCTGTTTCGTGGGAAGAGATCCTCAAAGTTTTTGGTAAAAACGTGCACAACGTGGTGAACCTGCTGTTAAAAGCGATCCCCAAAATTTAATTGCGCAAAACATTTGAAAAATACGGCGCAAATGATTAAAATTGCACCTCCAAATTAGGAACTCCTAATTTCAGGGCCCATAGCTCAGTTGGTTAGAGCATCTGACTCATAATCAGGGGGTCGCAGGATCATGCCCTGCTGGGCCCACCCTCAGAATCAAACACTTACAAGGATGACTTGTAGGTGTTTTTTGTTTCACGCCAGGAAGACGCCAGGATTTGGGGGATTCTTGAAGTTTTCTGGTGAAAAAATATGCAGGGAATTCGTTTAAATGCAAACGGATTGAAAATTAAAAAATTGTGAATGATAGTTATTTTCGGGCTTAATTTTGAAGTAAATGCACAATACTCTAATTGTCAATAAATGAGGCATATGTGTATTTATCCCTCAATTTGATACAGATATAAATTAATTTATCCCTCAATTTGATACAACATTTATTAGAAACAACCCACATTCTATTACATTTTTCGATATCTTTATCCCTCGAATCAATATTTATCCATCAATGTTCATCAGGGATATTACCAACGAATTTAAAAAATGGGCGGCAAAACCCTCACGAAAGCCTCTCATATTAAGAGGAGCAAGACAGGTCGGTAAAACGACCGCGGTTAATCTGTTTTCCAAAGATTTTGACCAGTATATTTACCTGAACCTGGAAAAGGAGGAACAACGTGAAATTTTTGAGCGTACATATCCTTTCCCCGATTTAATCACTACGCTTTTTATTTTTGCTCAAAAGCAGCGGAGTGGCGGAAAAACCCTGATTTTTATTGATGAAATTCAGAACTCTCCAAGGGCAATAGCATTATTGCGCTATTTTTACGAGGAGGCAAACGATCTTTTTGTCATCGCGGCAGGCTCATTATTAGATAGCATCATGGGCAGAAACATTTCCTTCCCGGTGGGAAGGGTTGAATACATGGCATTACGTCCCTGCTCATTCAGGGAGTTTCTTTTTGCGACAAATAACGATCAGTTACTTGAAATGCTTGAGAAACCCGAAGTGCCGGAGTTTTTGCATACGCAGTATATAGCATTGTTTAAGAAATACACTACCATTGGCGGTATGCCTGGGATACTCAATCTCTATTCCCAAAATGCAGACATCACTGCACTTGAACCAGTGTATAGCAGTCTTATATATTCCTATACGGACGATATCGAAAAATATGCCAATTCATCTGCCCAGGTGCACTATATCAGACACATTATTTCAAATGTGTTTCGTGAGGCAGGAACGAAAATAACCTTTGAGAAGTTTGGCAACTCCCCATACCGGTCAAGGGAGATGAAGGAAGCATTTGTATCGCTCGAAAAAACCATGCTTGCAAAACTGGTTTATCCATGTACATCGGCAGAGCTGCCTATAAAACCCAGTTTGATCCGAAAACCACGCTTACATGTTCTGGATACCGGGTTAGTCAATTACTCAAATAAAATTATGGGAGAACTTGTTTATAATGAAGAAATCAGCAATACACATCGTGGGCTGATTGCAGAACACATAGTTGGACAGGAACTATTGGCTTCCAATTTCTCTATCAGCAACGACCTACATTTTTGGGTACGCGAAAAAACCGATTCCAGTGCAGAGGTGGACTACATTCTTCCTTACAATGGAAAGCTTATCCCTATCGAAGTAAAATCAGGAGGCATTGGTAAACTGCGTTCGTTGCATCAGTTTATGGATGTAGCGCCTCACCATCTGGCAGTACGTGTATGGCAAGGTCCCTATTCGGTCGAAAAAGCAAAAACCATTGCCGGAACTGAATTCACCTTGCTCAACCTTCCGTTCTACCTGGTCCACCGCATTGAACGCGAACTGGACAAAATATCAGACAAATGACAATCAGTGTTAACCAGTGGAAACTCAAATTAGGTTAGGCCTCCCACCCATCATCAGGGGGTCGCAGGATCATGTCCCGCTGGGCCTGCCCTCAGAATCTAACACCTACAAGGTTGTTTTCTTTGTTACGCCAGGAAGACGCTGGGATTTGGGGGGATTCTTGTAAGATTTTGATTGAAAATTGGTAGCTAAACTAACCTTTACTCTTCGGCAATCTTTTTACGCGCTTGATATCTTCTTCTAACTCTTTGAGGCTATCGGCCTTTTCAATCAGTTTTTGCTGCTCTTTATATCCTGGTTACATCCCGACCACCCTCTTTTTGAACTTGTGCAAAATTTGCACAAGTTGCACTTTCCAGTAATTCGTTGGTTTCGTAAATATTTTGAATATGCTTTACAATCGAAGTTCTGTCTGTTTGGAACAAGGCTTCCATTTGGCTTTGATTCAACCATACTGTTTCACCTTCAATGGTTACATCAATCCTGATATTGCCTTCTGGATTCTTATAAATGACTATTTCGCTGTTACTTTCCATGATAGCAGGCTGCATTTTCAAATTTATTGTAAATATAAATATAATAGTGACGGTGTTGATTAAGATGGAATCCCCAGATCGTAACAACCTGTAGGCGTTTTTTGTTTTATGCCAGGTAAACACCTGGTTTTGTGGGATTCTAAGATTTTTTGAGAGGAGAATGGACAGAAAAGTTCTCTAATTTTTAAATGAATTCAACGCTTCGAATGCCAGATTATGTCGTTGATAACTCATAATGTCAAGTACTATTTTAGTTACAAACCTTAACAGGATTGTCTCTTAAAGAGGACAAAGTTTACTATCTCCAAAAGCAATTGTGCTTTTAAAATCACAATGGTCATTACATCTCCTATCGGTATAACTACTAAGAACAGCTTGTTTAAAACGGTATCGCTGGACACCGTAAAAATCAAAACTTGCAATACCTGTCGTGTAAGCAATAAATTGTAGTACTTCTAACGAAGCGAGATTCATACTGAAAGGCATAATATTTTGATTCTGATCATATAAAAATCGCACCTTAATACCGGCTGATTTTAATCAATATTTGGTCAGAAAATACCTTAGCGTGATTTTCAGCCCCATTGACTGAACAGTTGCTTTACTGCTTCCCCCCATAAGGCTGTTCATCTGATTCACATCTGTTGAAAGCTGGAATTTTTCCGGTAAAGTGTATGCTGAGATGTTGGAAAGTGATTGATTATAATAGGCTGCGATCGCAATCTGCATATTCTTCCGGATAAAAAAATCAAATCCTGCAGCGGCAATTGCATCAAAACAGAGCGGTTTTAGTTCTAATTTACCGTCAGTGACAATACTGGCGTTGTTCGGAAAACCATAAGCGGGAAGATTTTCCAGGAGGACATTGTATGCAGGATAATATCCTTTATAGGTGAAGGTTCCGCTGCTATGGTAATTTTTAATTAATGGAACTGACACATCTATACCTGTTTGCATGAAAAACCCCGTCTTCTTATTGAGAGGTAACCGGATATGCAGAATAATTGGGACACTTAAAAACCCAATATTCTGCACCTCTTTCATATTGGTACCCAAGACTTGCCTCTCGTAGGTTTCATTCTCTGAATCGGTGGTGTTAAACTTATTTTGATAGGAATTGAGGGTAACCTGCCCATTGGCGGAGATGAACCCGAATCCGGACGATAGTCCTATATAATCCGAAAAGAAGTATCCAATTTCTAATGTTCCCATGAAACTATTCTTCTTGCCGGAATGAATATCTGAAACGGATAATATTCCTTCATTGTTGACCTGAGACTGAAATGTACCCAAAGTAAGGCCAACAAACAGACCCGGTCGTTTAACTTTGCTGCTATCGGTCTCCTGAGAAAAGGTTTCAAGATAAGAACCGAACATCAGAAATGTCGTGAAAAGGAGTTGTCGTAATACTGTTGATGTGAATCTCATGCTAATCGTATTTTACTCATTAAGGCGCCTATTTTTTGACTACGATCTTTGTTGAATACATCTCTTTTTGGTTCAGCAACACCTGAACAACATAGATTCCAGCCTCCAAATTGTTTGTCGGGATTACTTTAAGCAATTCATTGTTCATATTTTCGGCCTGGAATTCCATTACTTTTATACCTGAAGAATTAAATATACTGATCATGGCTGTCCCTTCCGACGGACCATTTAATTTCAGTGAGAAACTAACTGTTGCCGGATTTGGGTAGACGGTAAGGGATTTCAGCCCTAAAGCTGAAATTGTATTGGAAGAATTTTGACATCCCTCGAAATCTATGGTCTCAACCGAATAGGAGCCAGGCAGTTTGTTCGTTACATAATACTGTTTAAGCGCATCCGGAATCAGTGAGTTGCCCTTGTACCACTGGTAACTGACAATTGAATCGCCCAGATTGGAGCATATCAATACATCGCCCCATTTTGCTTTAATAAAGGGTATTACTCCAGTTTTGACAAGTGTTGATACCTGATTGCTAAAAGCGCTTTCGGGTCCATCGTCATTTACCGCAGTTACACGGAAATAATAGGTCTGGCCATGAGTAAGCCCTATTATAACTTTGACCGTATCGGAGCTATTGGTAGTGGTGGAATCTATTTTTGTTGTTGGATTATTTGTAGTTCCACCATAGATGCGGTAGCGAAGGAAATAGGGTTCGTTGTCCTTTCTCCATTTTAGCGTAACCAGATTATTGCACGAAACTGCAGTGGGTTTGGCCGGAGCAGCAGGTGGATTAGATAATGTTTTTAGTGTAATTATATTCGAATTATCAGATATCCCGCCAATATTATAAGCTCTTATCCTGTAATAATATCCTGTTCTTGCATTTGATCCTGAAACATGAAAGGTTTTAACATTACCCACATCTTTGTCATTAAATCCGGTTACGAAAGTTGTAAATCCAATATCAGTGGCAACATCCAGCCGATAACCGGTGGCAGTGGCAGAGGTATTCCAGTTGGCATCAAAACTTGTCTGAAGAATATTTTTTGCAGGAATTGCAGAAGGGGCAATGGGGCGATTTGCGAATGTTGGGGCAGTAAATGATACTGTCTTATTGATATTATCCTCCGTGATGTTGGTGATGGGGCTATTGGTGTTGGCAGAGGCCCACGACAATGCATTGGGTATTGTTGTATCAGTAAAAGATGTCCTATTGCCGGTACCGGGGAATGGTAACCCGCTGCTGTTGATTACTCCATAAGTGGCCGGAGGGAGACCGGTTGCATTGGCACAAACAGGATACATCCCCTGGTGACTGCCTACATTAATTGCATCTGCCGAGTTACTGATATAATTACCGTCTACATGGTAAATAATCATGCCGTGTCCGGGAATATAGCTGTCAAATTTTAGCTTTTGCATGTTTTCTAACAGAAAATATTCATTTGAAGTAGTCGTATTGATCAAATAGAAGCTATTGCTGTTCTGCTCGGCATTGTTCAGCGTAATATTTGCCCCCGAAGTGAATGTTTTTGTTGTTGCCCAGCCATAAACGATTATCTTGGAGTATGGGTTGTGATGTGCCGGTGTCGTTCCGTTGTTGTTCCAGGAACCATCACCCATGATGTCCCAGTCACCGGTGCCATCATATGAACCATTGGTGGTAAAGTTAGTATCATAAAAATCCATCGTACCCAATATATGTCCAAACTCATGGCATATTACACCAATACGTGTTAATCCTGTTCCACTGACCCCTCTTAACTCTGATGAGCATGCGTAATCGCTAACTGTCTTTCCATCGAGCGTTAAAGGAGGAATTGAAGAGGTATGTGCCCAAATGGTATTGGACGATGCACCAGCCTCTTCTCCGTAACCTGCATGAACAACAAAAACCCCGTCTCCTGTTTTCCTCGTTACGCCACCCAAACGCACCTCAACTTGGGGAGAATGGC
>CAYHQN010000181.1:0-6565 GCA_964358545.1 uncultured Tangfeifania sp.
ACCTATTGTAACTATTTAGTTATCAACAAAATTATTTTGGCGCTGAATCGCTGAATTTTATGCATTTGTACGATAAATACAGACTTCTATTATTTATTTCGCCATTTCTCCTCTCTCAAGGGATCAACAACATTTCAAACATTTCAAACAATAAAAACATTTCAAACAATTCTATCTCGGTGAAACCCTCCCGACAAGTCGGGACAAGTAGTGCTCCTCTGTGAATTTCTGTGTAACAATAATTTGTAAGTAAATCAAGTCGACTGTATTCCAAAATCAAAAATCAAAAATCAAAAATTATGGCTTCCTACATCGATCTCTCGCACCCCATCTCCGATAGCATGCCTGTTCATCCAGGAGATACGCCGGTTTCGTTGCAACAGACCGCCTCGTTGGAGGTTGAAGGGCATTCCAACTTTACCCTCTCCACCGGTATGCATTCGGGCACCCATCTGGATGGCCCCATGCACCTCACTTCCAGCCTTACCAGGATCGCTGATCTCCCGATAGGGCAGTACGCCGGGAAGGGCTTTCTCATGAACGTGGTGGGTCAAAAAACCATTGATCTGCCTGAATCGGCCTTCAGCCATGTTACTCCCGGCTCGGTGGTCCTTTTTTATACCGGATTCGACCTCTATTTCGGACAGAAACAATACTATGAATCCTATCCTTCCATCAGCGAAAACACAGCGCAAATATTGGTAAAGAAGCAGGTTAAAATTGTTGGCATGGACTCGCCATCGCCGGACCATGAACCCAATAACATCCACCGTATCCTATTAAACAATCATGTGCTGATCATCGAAAACCTGACTAACCTATCGTCCCTCCTTCCCTGCCGGGAATTTGAACTCCTGGCTTTCCCGCTACGGATAAAGGCCGACAGCTCCCCGGTCAGGGTTGTGGCAAGGATCGGATAAAAAAAGCAGCCATTTCACTGTGTCATTCTTAGATTGAAATTCTTATTGTATCTTTACTTTATAAACCTATAATCAATGAAAAAATTGAAAATTTCACTGTTTGCGCTAACCATGGCCTTGACAATTTCGATGAATGGCCAATCCTGGAAACCTTCCGGCGACCACATTCAAACAAAATGGGCCGAGCAGGTCAATCCCCAAAATCCACTTCCCGAATACCCCAGGCCCATCCTGGTAAGGAGCGAATGGCAAAACCTCAACGGACTGTGGGACTATGCCATCCTGGCCAAAGGGAACGGCCTTCCTGCTAAGTTTGACGGAAAGATCCTGGTTCCTTTCGCCATCGAATCCGCTCTTTCGGGCGTTCAAAAAAGTGTGGGCCAAGCCAATGAACTCTGGTACGAACGGACATTCGCAGTGCCAGCAGCCTGGAAAAACAAAAAAGTCCTGCTCAACTTCGGCGCTGTCGACTGGAAAGCCGATGTATGGATCAACGACATCAAAGTGGGCAGCCACCAGGGCGGATACGCTGCTTTCTCATTCGATATCACAACCTTTCTGAGCAAAGGAGAGCAAAAACTGACCGTCCGTGTCTGGGACCCGACCGACAAGGGGTTTCAGCCGAGAGGCAAACAAGTGGAGGATCCGCGCTCAATCTGGTACACAGCCGTAACAGGAATCTGGCAAACAGTCTGGATCGAGGCAGTCAACGAAAATTTCATTACAGCTATCAAATCTGTACCGGATATCGACCATCAAACACTTGCCGTGACGGCCTTTCCATTTGAGAAAAAAACCGGAGATCTGATCGAAGTGAAGGTACTTGACAACGGGAAAATTGTAGGTTCAGGAAAAGCCACCTCCGGCGAAGAGGCCCTGGTTACCCTAAACGACCTGAAACTCTGGAGTCCCGAAACGCCTTTTCTTTACGACATGAAAATCTCCCTGGTGAGAAACGGCAAAGTGATGGATCAGGTGAAGAGTTATGCCGGGATGCGCAAAATCTCCACCAAAAGGGACACGAATGGGATCGTCAGATTGCAGTTAAACAACCACGACTATTTTCAATTCGGCCCGCTGGACCAGGGATGGTGGCCCGATGGATTGTACACGGCCCCTACGGATGAAGCCCTCCTGTACGACATCAAAAAAACGAAGGATTTTGGCTTCAACCTGATCAGAAAGCACGTAAAAGTTGAACCTGACCGGTGGTATTACCATTGCGACAGGGAGGGAATCCTGGTATGGCAGGATATGCCAAGCGGCGGCGAAAGTCCGCAATGGCAGACCCGCAACTATTTCAACGGCAAAGAGTTGGAAAGAAGCCAGGAGTCGGAAGAGAACTATCGTGCCGAATGGAAGGCCATCATCGACCAGCACAGGTCCAATCCGTGTGTCGTCACCTGGGTGCCCTTCAACGAAGCATGGGGACAGTTCAAAACCCCTGAAATCGCTGCCTGGATTAAGTTGTACGATCCTTCCAGACTGGTCAACAGCGCCAGTGGCGGAAATTTCTACCCAGTCGGCGACATGCTCGACATTCACAACTACCCGGCGCCCGATCTTGCCATGTACGATGGCAGAAGAGCCTGTGTCCTCGGCGAATATGGCGGTATCGGCCTGCCAACTGAAAATCACCTTTGGGTAAAAGATAAGAACTGGGGCTATGTTCAGTACAAAACCTCCGAAGAGGCCACCAATGCCTACATCGAGTTGGCAGAAAAACTAAAAGCGCTGATTCCACGTGGCTTCTCCGCTGCCGTCTATACCCAAACCACCGATGTGGAGATGGAGATCAACGGGCTGATGACCTACGACCGGAAGGTGGTCAAGTTGGATGAGGGCCGGATTGCGAAGGTGAATAGGGAGATATGTAATTCCCTGAAGTAAAAGGATAAAGGATATAAACCAAAAGGATAAAGGATAAAGTAAAAAGGATAAAGTGGGATCTGCGCGGAATTAAATATAGTTGCCAACTGCTACGAATTTAATTTTTAGTAACCACGAAGTGGTTGAAAATGAATAGCCACCGGTGAAACCGGTGGTAGATGACGAGGAGTGGTGTTGGAACCCCCGAGGGGTTCAATATGAATCAAAGATCGGCGAAGTCAATGACTCCGAATGAGATTTTGGGCAAGAATGATAAATAAAACTGGACTATGAAGGCCTTCATTGATAACGCATTACAGCCATATTGAACCCCTCCAGGGTTCCGATGTCGATCATTATTGCCAACCACCGGTTGCACCGGTGGCTATTCATTTTCAACCGCTTCGCGGTTATTAATTGTCCCTATGGAATCGAATTTCCCCCTACCACAACTGCCACTTTATCCTTTTTACTTTACCATTTATCCTTCTCATTAGAGCCCTTTCATCGAAAACGCGATCCTCTTCCTCGCGATATCTACCTCAACCACCCTCACCTTCACATGCTGCTGAAGCTTCACGATCTCTGCAGGATCACTAATGAACTTATCTGCCATCTCGCTGATGTGCACCAACCCATCCTGCTTGATGCCCACATCCACAAAAGCGCCAAAACGGGTGATGTTGGTGACGATGCCTGGCAGAACCATGCCTGGAATCAGGTCTGTCATCGAGAAAATCCCATCGGCAAACTCGAAATGCTTGATCCCGGCTCGCGGGTCGCGGCCCGGCTTGGCAAGTTCAGTAAGGATGTCCGTAAGGGTTGGAATTCCCACCTCTTTCGATACATATTTTTGCAGATCGATTTTGGAGGTCAGCTGCTCTTTCCCGATCAGTTCCGCCAGCGGAATGCCAAGATCGCCTGCAATTTTCTCCACCAGTTTGTACCGCTCGGGATGCACTGCCGAATTGTCGAGCGGATTTTTAGCGCCGGAAATCCGCAGGAATCCCGCACATTGCTCGTAAGCCTTTGGTCCCATGCGCGGCACTTTCTTCAATGCATCCCGCGATGGAAACGGACCGTTCTCTTTGCGAAAATCGACAATATTCTGGGCCAACGTGGCATTCAACCCCGAAACATAATTAAGCAGGTGGCTGCTGGCAGTATTCAGATCGACACCAACCTTGTTGACGCACGATTCGACCGTAATTTCAAGCGAATTTTGCAGCATCTTTTGATCCACATCGTGCTGGTATTGCCCCACTCCGATTGACTTCGGGTCGATCTTCACCAACTCGGCGAGCGGGTCCATCAACCTGCGACCGATCGAAATGGCGCCCCTGACTGTGACATCGTACTGCGGAAACTCATCGCGGGCAGTCTTGGAAGCGGAATAGACAGAAGCGCCGTCTTCGCTCACCACAAATACCTGGATATCGCTGTCGAAACGCATCTTTTTGAAAAAGCCCTCCGTTTCGCGACTGGCGGTCCCGTCTCCAATGGCAATGGCATCAATCTTGTAACTGCCTACCAGGGATGTTATCTTACGCATGGCCTGGTTGATCTCCGACTGCGGAGGATGCGGGTAAATAGTTTCGTTGTGCAACAAATTGCCCTGGGCATCCAGACAGACCACCTTGCAACCTGATTTGTACCCCGGATCGATCCCCATCACCCTTTTTTGTCCGAGTGGAGGGGCCAGCAGCAGCTGACGGAGATTTTCGGTAAACACCCTTATCGCCTCCTGATCAGCCTTTTGCTTGGAATCGCCGAGAAATTCGGTCTCCATGGAGGGGGCCAGTAGCCGCTTGTAAGCATCCCTGATGGCGATGGCCACCTGCTCGCTGCTCTGATTTCGAGAGGTAACAAAATAGCTTTCCAACCGTTCGACGGTGCGCTCGTCGTTGGGGGCGATGGCCAATTTCAGGAATCCCTCCTTTTCCCCCCGTCGCATGGCCAGCAGCCTGTGTGAGGGGCATCGGTTCAGGGGCTCGGAAGAGTCGAAATAATCGCGGTATTTGATCCCCTCCTCCTCTTTCCCCTTGGCCACCTTCGAGAAGACAACCGCCTCTTTGGCAAAACTGTTTCGGACGATGGTGCGGGCGCCCTCGTGCTCATTGACCCGTTCGGCAACAATATCCCTGGCCCCCGCAAGGGCCTCCTCCACATCTGTTACCTGATCATTCAGAAACCGCTTCGCCCGCGTAGCCGGATCCTTTTCTACCTGGTCCATCAGTATTTCGGCCAGAGGCTCCAGCCCCTTCTCTCGGGCAATGGTGGCACGGGTCCTGCGCTTTGGTTTGAAAGGCAGGTAAATATCTTCAAGTTCGTTCAGCTGAAAACAATTTTCGATTTTGGATTGAAGCTCCGGGGTTAACAGGTTTTGTTCGGCCACAGACTTCAGGATCGTCTCCTTGCGCTTTTCGATTTCGCCCAGCCGCTCGTCCTCCTCCTTGATGCTGGCCAAAACAACCTCATCCAGGCTACCGGTCATCTCTTTACGGTAACGGGCCACAAAAGGGATGGTAGCTCCCTCGTCGAACAATGTTAAAACTATGATAATTTGACTCTTATCAACACCTGCACTGGTGGCAATCAACTGAAGGATCTTCTCTTTTCTCATAAAGGCAAAGTTAAAAGAATCCATTGTTTTTTTAGCCAAAAAGATTGATCCGCTTATTGCAGATCAATCTTTTTTAAGCAAAAACCAGGAAAATTGTTTCCAAATTCAACGAGCTTTAACTTGTTTATTTTATTACTTTTATTGTTTCCAACAAGATAAACCTGAATCTATACTCTAAAATATGAACAACCGACTTTTTGCTATAGGTGATATTCACGGGTGCTTCAATTCACTTGAAAAATTGATTGAGGAGAAAATTCAGATTACAAAAAGCGACAAAGTTGTTTTACTGGGTGATTACATAGATAGAGGTTCCCAAAGCAAAGAAGTTATTGATTACATCATTGAATTACAAAACAACGGCTTTGATATTGTACCGCTTCTGGGTAATCATGAAGCCATGTTGCTTGATGCATTTGACAAAGATGAGCGATTGTCATTATGGATTAAAAACGGAGGCTCCGAAACACTGAGGAGTTTTGGAATCAGTTCTTTGAAAAACCTTGCTCCGCGTTACCTGCAGTTTTTTAATAAGTTGCCTTATTATTTTGCGTTTGAGGACTACCTTTTTGTACATGCAGGATTTAATGATGAGATTGAAGATCCATTTAACGACAGTTATCACATGATCTGGAGGTGCAGAGTAAAATATTTTCATTCATATCTAAAAGGGAAAACAATTATTCATGGTCATTGTGTTGTTCCTTCTATGACTTGTGATGAACAGATAAAAAACAACAATCCTGTTATTAACCTGGATACTGGTTGTGCGTATTCTGATCATAGCAGCCTGGGTAGACTTACTTCTCTTGAAATATATACTCGAACTATACATTTTGTTTAGGTTGTTAGTATTGCTATATTTGCAATTCGCGAATCGCGAATTAAAACTACGGATTATGAAGAAACATAATGGTATGCGGCCGCAAGATATAGTCGTGCTGTTAAAGATAATTGCACTTCAAACTGATAATTGGCGGAATATTGATATTGCCAATGCTCTTCATATAAGTCCATCTGAAATTTCTGAAGCGCTAAATAGATGCAGAATTGCAAGGCTCATTGATAATAAAAAAAGACGTTTATTTATGAATGCATTTAATGAGTTTCTTGTTTATGGTTTAAAATATGTGTTTCCTACTGAACCTGGCGC
>CAYHQN010000182.1:0-6546 GCA_964358545.1 uncultured Tangfeifania sp.
AACCAAGCCTGAGCGACCGCAAAGGCACGCCATAATCAATACGGACCTTGCCCCTTACTTCCCTGTTTGCAGTATCAACCTTGTCATGCATAATCCTGCCCTCGGCGGTGAAGAGATTCTCGCTCCATATCTGCTCTATGTGAATTAACGCGCACTGCCTTTCGCAGTACATAAAGTGTTGCAAGGAAGAGAGTTGAATCAAATCGTCTTCGGTGTATGGCATTAAATCCTTTCAATAACAACATTGTTCGGATTAAATATTTCAGGTTTTAAACCCGAAAGATTCTTGAGCTTAATAGAGTAATCCTCAATTTTCTTTGGGTCAGTTCCTTCATTCTTAAGCTTAACATCCAATGACCGATGAACTTCAGCAGACGAATATTGACCATGCTTGACGTTGTGCTGCCACCAGAACACTGCTACCACTTCCATACTGCCAGCAGGCCGAGCCGATGATTCATCATTGTCAAACAAATGTTCAAGCGCGTTTTTAATAGCCGAAGCATCCTCATCTTTAAACCAAGTTTTTGAAGCAAGCTGTGGATTTATGGCACCACAGAATTTGTACACTCCATGATCAACACGGTGCTTCATTCCCATAGTATCCGATGCTTTTTCAGGGCCTGGCTTTTCAAGATTCACGCTTTTAATAATTTGTTGACTTGCCACACTAGCATTCACCGGAGCGACAGAAAATGCTGGATGAATCGAAACCGGGCCTCTGATGCCAATAGAAACTCCTTTTTCTTTTCCCCTTGTTTCTTTTTCCTTCTGTTCTACGCTCTCAGTTGGGTTTTGTGAATTGTCCTTGCTATCATCACCACCAAAGGCAAAAACTTGTCCAAAGGCACGGACATCAATCCACTTGCTGCAAGCTTCAGCACGAAAAATATCGTCACTCCCTTTTCCCACTGGTTTTTGTTCTTGGTCCTTCTCTCCCTTTTTCTTAGACTTCTTAAAAAGGTTTTTATAGACGTCTTTCAACTCATTCTTTGCTCTATCCCTGAGACAACGATAGTCATCAACTCGGTTATCATCAGATTGAACAAATATTTTCTGTCCGGCTTCCATCAGACGGTTTCTAATTTTCCGCTTGATGCAAACATCAGAAATCTCGCCGTATCCATCGTAATCAACTCTGGGGCGATTGCCATTTAACGGATCGCCATTGGGGTTTGCTCTTTTTACGCTCATGATGACTGCAAAGTCAATTTTGTTTTTCAAAGTCTCCATTGAAATACCTCCTATTTGAATTATTAATTATTTTCTACTTCTGATCTTGTTCAGGTAATTCCTCGCCATACTTTTGCCACAGAACTGCACGCTGGCAATGGTAACCCAATATAAACTCCCCACTCAACGGTTTATCAATGGTGAAGTCTTCGATGGGATCAAATTTACACATCACCTCATCCATCATGTCCTTGTAGTATTTAGCTCCCCCTAATCTCGCCATGTAAGGAGACAAGGAAAGGTAAATCTGTCTCCATGTCTTGTTAGGTCGTTCAGCGAATTGCTGCATATAGCGAGCCGCATTTGTGTCTCGTTTTTCTCCGGCTTTGTAGAGAGCATGCCCTTCAAGCCTATCCGCAATTGCGAGCAGTCTTCCATAAAGGTAGTCCCTTTTTTTCCGATCACGATCTAATGCCATACTGTATCCCTCCTTTTCATTTAATTTTTTATAAAGTGCGCAGGCTATACTGAGAGTTTTATTCCATTCCAGTTCCTTTTTATCTTTTGAATCTTTCATACCAATACGATTGCATGCCCGACGAACCGCTGACTCAACAATGTCACGCGGAATCTGCTGTTCATCAACAATGCAAGGCAAAAGACGTTCAATCGTTGCTTTCCTCAATTTTTTTAAGTTATCATCAGGCCTGCTCCCATAAGCAGCTTCAGCGATGTCTTTAGGCGCAGGTGCACCTACAAATCGAAAATACTTTATCGTAGTTTTCTTGTCGTCTTTGTATTCAATAAATCGATAGTTATGAATCCAGGCGCAGGTATTATGCCAGTGATCAATGCGTCTCAAAAAATCTGACCCGGTTAACTCACGATAAAATGTAATTGCCATGCGACCCTGTGTTGCTGAATCCAGACCCATAATCACGACACCACTCGTATCTCCCATGTCAGCTTTATATCCTGCTATTTTTTGCCTTAATTTTATAGCGAGATTCTGTGCAGTCGATACGTTGTCGTCCTCATCACTCTTAAGATTCTCTCCACCTAATATCTCAAAAGGATCATCAAGCAGCCGATGGATCTCAACACCTGAAGTTGCCCATGCAACAACGGTCTGATCACCATTGCGACTACGATAGCCTTGACGACTGATAAGCCAGCGAAGAGCACTATGAGCTTTTTGACTAACATCAAATCCTACTCCGCAAACCTGCTTACCATTTTTATCTGTAAAGCGTCCGCGAAATGTAAAACCATCCTTATCGTTTGAAGAAATCAGTTTTGCTTTATCTCCGTCATTGCGTAATTTAGCTGGATGCAGCTCGGCTAAAAATAATTCTTTACCTGTCACATAACAAAGGGATTTCTCTTTTTTTGTATCGGAGTAATAATCAATCCATCTATTCCAAAGAGTTTCATCCTCCCATGTTTTAGCGCATAGATCGTTTGGGATTTCAACTTCCCATCGAATAAATGCATCCGCTTGCCACCCTTCGTTCTGAAACAACGCAAAGATATCAGGTTTAGCCTTTCTATCCCCTTCCCATTTTCTTAACAACTTGCCGTCATCACCGACAATCAATATTTTCTCGTCAATCAAATCTTTAACAACAGTCCCTTTGTTGACATACGAGAGAACGGCTTTTGCCTTCTGATGGCTGAATTTTGATTTACACCATGCCTCAAGATTTGAGATGTACAATTTGAAGTATGGTTTTTTGTTGCCACCATAGTCTTTATAGTCTTTAGCAACGTATTGCAACTTATCGCACAAAGGATGCGGGGCCTCGCCGCTCGTCCGACCGCCCGAACTTTTTTCAGTACATGGAATGATCGTTCTCGCATCGTCCTTAGAAACTACCCTGGCTCTTTTAAAATTTCCTTGATGATCAATAACAATTTCAATTTGGGCTTTATTGGTTGTGTGGCAAATCGGAAGAAGCGGCACTTCTTTCTCAGACGTGACTTTGCCGACCATTGACTCACAATTGTTATAAGTCTCATATAACTTTTGTATCCAGCTCATTTATGCACCTCCCATTCTTCAAAGCCTTCCAGCAATCCTTCCTCTTCCAACCCGACCGATTGAGGTGGATTGGCTTTCATAGATCTGATGACTTTTCGTATCGTACATGCTTCTGATTTAATAAAATCAATATTGCCATCAATCATCTTAGGACGCCAAAATCGGGCATGAAGCTCATTTTTCCCAAGCTCGTCAGGATAATTAAAACCATGAAACATCAAATCAAACGCGATCTCGCCGTAATCATCGTAATCGCTTTTTCCTTCTCCAAATTTGCACGGCTCGACATACCCCTGACATTCCCGTGCGCCTAAAAATATGTCCCTTCTGCCGCCCTTCTCTATCATTCGTTTAGCAACGCAATGATGTTTGTTTTCATTCCTGTCTTTTTCCATATCCTTGCGATTCATATTCCACTCAAAATGCGCCTGTACTTGATAATCAACATCAGCAAGGTACGTATAGATCGCAAGGTCGTTCCCTCCTCCGCCATATTTAACAGGTTTTGCACTTCGTGTCTGCGTTCTGATACGCTTCATAACCCTAACCTTATCAATAATCCAAACAATAGTAGGCTTCCAATAGACGGAACTCAATACACCCTTCAACGCTTCATAAGTCGGAATGTGATAAGAACATTTCTCTCCGCCTATCTTTGTCAGCGGATCAGTAAAGAGGGCATATTTCCCGGAAACTTTAAATTCTACTCTGTTTTCTTTTTCCACGAATACCTCCTTTTATTAACCATTTAAAAACCCCATGCCTTTTACAGGTATCTCGCTTAATCCAAATTCATCACTATAGTACCGATCATCAAGATACAAAATCCCAGAACCTGTCTGTACTTCATGAATGGCATGCTCTTGCAATCTTTTCAACACATCCGGGAAAACATTTACCGAATAACGCTGCGCCCGCCGGATTAGTTTGTATTGTTTTTCTAATTCATAGGCGGAGCAAAGCTCATTGACAATATCTTTCCCTTCCTCTCTATATGACACAACGATTCCGCGTGTTATAGATTCAATGGCCTGAAAGGATTTAGCAGCAGTCATAAAGGCCTGTCTTAAAGGGATTGAGGGATATTCACCTTTGATTCGCTTATGCTCTGCTACCGACAATGAATTAACTGATAGGAGATTAAACAAATTATCTTCCCGCCCTACAGGGGAATCAGCAGTAACAGGATAATTCATTTTTTCAGCCCTTTGATAGAAGTAATACTGATAATACTGCTCCATGGCTTCAGGACTTATTATGTTATTCCCAAGTCTTGCTGGATTATTTTTAAATTCACCAAGCAGTCGCTCTGTCTTCTCTTTACCAATTCTGATATCCTCAAGCCTATTTATATTTTCTTCCGCAGGATTGATAATGAACACCTCACCCTGCTTCGGATATTGTTCATTATGACGATTGCACCTGCCGGCAGCCTGCGCGATTGAATCAAGCCCTGCCAAAAAGCGAATGACCGAACCGAAAGAAATATCAACACCAGCCTCAATAAGCTGGGTGCTGATACAAATAACAGGTTTAGGCGGGCCGTATAACCCAAAGTCCCATGGTATAAGGCATGATTTGACTTGATCAAGCACATGCATACGATGAGCCGGACACATATTTGTGCTCAAATGATATGTTGCCACATTGTCTATCTGCTTGCATTGCAAATAAATATCCCGCGCCGATGTTTTCGTATTCACTACCACCAGAACACTGCCTGATTCAACAACCTTTTTCTCCGCAAGTTCTTTTACTTCCTCGTTGCTCCAGCCGCCGACTTTTGTTTTATCTTTAACCTCAACACGCTTCAGGTCATCGAATAATTGTCTGGCATTAGGAATCATTTGTTGTTCTGTGGTAATAGGCAAGGCTCGTGACTTCGGCTCAATTTTATCCAATAGCGGCTGAGTCGCAGTGCAAAGCACAACTGTCGAGCCACAATTATTTACCAGGAAGTTTACAGCCGTATTGAATAACTGCACACATTTTACAGGCAAGGTTTGGACTTCATCAAAGATAATCACTGCGTTAGCAAGCTGATGCATTCTGCGTACGCTCTGTGTCCCCGAACCAAACAAAGCCTCAAGAACCTGCACATTGGTTGTCAACACAATAGGCGCATCCCAATTTTCAGAAAGAACCTTTTGTCTTACCGTCTCTTTATCTGGCATTAAATTAGCATGATGTTCCAATACAACACGATTCAGATATTCGCCTTTCTTATCCTTTTCTTCTAAAACCTTGCGTATCTCTTCAGCGTTCTGGTCAATAATGGTCGTGAATGGCAACGCATAGATAATTCTATTCATCTTGTGTTTGCCCGCATGATGCAAAGCAAATATCAGGCTGGCAAATGTTTTTCCGCCACCGGTCGGGACTGTCAATTGATACAAACCCTTCGGACTAACCGCAAAATCGTAACAGGTTTGCGATATTTTTTGGCGCACCGCGTTAATACCTTCTGGCTTAAAGGCGCTTAACTTCTCATTCAACCTGTTTATCAAGACAGTCCAATCCTTATACTTGCCATGATTTAGAAGTTTCGCTAACTTTGGAATTTCAAAAATAGCCGTATTCAATCGGTCAGCGTCAATAAGACAACTGAAAAGAAAGCGTGCCAATAAACCGTATTTAAAAGAAAGCGTTTCTTTGGAATCGTCAGCGGTTTTCAATGACTTTAATCTTTCGATAACTTCTCGCGTAAAATCTTTCGATTGCAACCGGCTTCTTATATGTTCTTTTGTTTGTTCTCTGAGTTTTCCAAAAACTTCTTCGGAGTGAGTTTTCTCTTGCTCTTTGTCCATGCGCTTTGAAAATGTGTCTTTGCCGTCGGGAGAAATACAGTCTATCAAGCCGGAATGATGCGAGGCTAAACACAGCGATAAGACCTGTGCTACGAATTCAGATTCCTTGCCATTATGGGCGATTTCTCTGTTAATCAATTGTGCGCCTGCAGTTGAATGATCAACCTTCCCTCTCAATCCAGCAGCATCAACATAATCATCTTCATCTGGACTGAGAAGACCAACGGCAGATTTAATATAATCTTGGAACTCCTGACTTGTTTTTCCGATATCATGTAAAAGTCCTATTATCTCTCCCTGCTCTTTCATGTCGATCTTGGCGGCAAACTTACCAGTTATCTTTGAAACATCAGAGAGATGTTGCGATAGCCAATGGATTTCTCCGTCCTTTTCTCTGCGATGAGCAATATAGTCATTATCTTGAAACATAATTAAAACCCTTTCGGTGCAATTTCGTTTCCATGCCACACCCCCGCCAGCCTTCCCCACTCCGAACAGCCAAACTCAGCGGCAAACGCCGCCGCC
>CAYHQN010000183.1:0-6520 GCA_964358545.1 uncultured Tangfeifania sp.
TTTGATTCTATCAGTCTTTTCAAGCCATTCAAGGGAATTTAATTCTTGTGTGGTTGTGTGTGTTTTGATATGCTTTCACCACAAGGTACGACGAAAGTACGACGCAAGATGGGGTATATCGCACGGCGCAGCAAATTCACTGCACTGAATTTTTAGAGGCTACTGGTACCGGAGATGGCTGACAACGATTTGCATGAGTCCAGAATTGAAATATGGGGTTGAACCAACAGATGACGTTGAAAAAGCCGCAAGGTATTATTCCCTTTGTCGGGCATCCTTTGCAGGGGATGTTGAGCGGGGCGGTTTCGGTATTCCTTCAAAGGGAACTGGGCGGAATCCTGTCCAGAGCTTCAGGAACGCCATAGAAACCTTTGAAGACGTTGCGGAGCGAAGTTGGTAATCCGTGTTCACGCCTTTGTTAGCCCATTATTACCTGTTCTTTAAATAAGGTCTCTTTCGTAAGACTTCTTTTTCGAAATATTCAGTGAACTTATATTCTTCCATTTTTCTCTTCGGGCTAACGATTAGTTCAGCGGGTTCCCCGCTGGAACGATTGGTTAGGATTAGTCATCTCAAGCTTAGTCAGCCAATTGTTAAAGTGGGGGCATTGCCTCCGGATTCCTTCAATACCAATCGCCTCAGAAACCGTTTTCCCCATGGCAACTTTTCGATAGCCATTTTTTATCGCTTCAAGCCGTTTGCTAGGCGCTTTTGCAGGATCGTCGTTTATTTCTTCAGGGTTATCGTAGTCTTTAATAATTTTTCGGACCAGCGATACATCTATCTCGGTCTTCTCTGCTAAAATATCAGCATCGCTGAAAAGCAATGCCTCGAATTCATGCATTTCGATATATGGGAGAAAGCGGTTTTTTGAATCACAGCGGGGAAATGTCCTCACGATCTCATTATGGGTTGCATCTTCAAGTATCTCGGCTTTATGGCTGGCTGAAAGAGTTGTTCCATTTTGGATTTGCCGCAGAACTTCCGCTTTTCCTGGCCACTCAGAATCGATCCTGAAATAATCAAACATTGTCGATACATAAGTCTCATTACGCTGTTTGAGAAAATGGCCGATGTCTGTCTTAGCTCGCTCAAATTTAATGTCTCCGCCTTTTTGACCGGGTTTACCAATTAAAACCGGGAGCATGTATATTCCCTTATGTGTCATCTGCGGGGCCAGCACATCACGCACAAAGGTCTGTTCCGTTTGTCCTTCCACAATGATATAGATTTCAATACTACTCATGAGCAGGCCCTCCGGTGACAACGTTTTTACGCCAGAGGTCGCCTAATGAATAATCTTCAAGCCAGGAAGCAAGCTCGCGTTTATTCAGCCGTTCAAAGACTGATGCGCCATTTTTTCGATTCACAACAACAATATCTTCCGGTTCAAAATAATCGACGAGGGCAGGTGATTGGGTTGAAACTATGATCTGTGTTTTTTTGGATGTGGCCTTAATCATCTCAGCCAGAATTTCAATGGCATATGGATGCAAACCAAGTTCAGGCTCATCAATAATGATGGTTGATGGAGGATCGGGCTGCAATAGAGCTGTTGTCAAACAGATAAATCGAAGCGTACCGTCGGAGAGATGGTTAGGTTTGAGTGGATAGTCGGAACCTTTCTGCCTCCAGCGCAGACTTACCTTTTCATTTTTATTAGGCTTCAGGATAAATTCGTCAAAGAAAGGGGTGACCAGACGAACTGTATCTACTATTTGCTCATAAACCTTTTGTTTACTAGCCCACCTGTTATTTTTTAAATCATATAAAAATGGGGCGATGTTAGCCGCATCAAATCGCAAATATTCACTATCGTCAACTGTTTCATAGCGGCGCATCGGGGCTAATTTGCTGGTGTCGTGGAAATGATATATCTTCCAAGAAGAAATGGCATCATAGATATGGGCGGCAACATTGCGACCGCCGAAAACGCCAGTTTTATCCTTATCTTTAAGCAATTCCGGCGTAGTTTGTCCGCTTCCAAGGTCCCACCAGCCGGACGTGCCGCCTTCATAATACCTCGCCTCATCATTGATGATAAAGTTCTCATCTGCGGTTGGGGCAAGTTTAAAACGGTAACCATTCGGGCCGAATCTTGTTAGTATTTCAATCTGATCTGTAACCTTTGGGCCATTAAAAAGAAAATCGTCGCTGCCGCCGCCATCGGCGATATAGGTTTTCAAGCTTGCACTGGCAAGGCCAGGCAAGGGCAATTCCAGCATGGCACGCAGCAAACGAAAAAAATCAATAAAATTGCTTTTCCCGGCACCGTTGCCGCCTATGAGAACGTTCAAGCTTGATAGATTAAAATCTTCAAGATATCGAATTGATTTAAAGCCTTTGATTGTTATTTTATCTAATGGTTGCACCATAACTTATGTGACCTCCACACTCCACATGTCGTTCATGTAATTATTCTACGATGATGTGAACTTACACTTTCTGTTTTCTTGCTGATTATACATTGCGCCCTAACAATGAGTTGAGCGGGTTCCCCGCTCGAACATCTGGTTAGGGTTACAGTCAGCCTTGTCCAATGTCAAGGACTGCCCCCCTCGTCTTTAGAAACCTCATTTTTTGATCGACCTTCAATCCTATTAAGTTCAAACTCCTCTGTACCGATGGGCGTGGCTACATATTCATCGTGTGCCGGAAGAAATCCAATTGGTATTCGGTTAAATGCATTGGGGTTATGAATTACAGCCATGGGGTTTATATTTCCAATTAAAGTTCCGGCTACATCTACAGACCAAATGGCGCTGATTGGTTTGAACCTCGCATCAAGGAAGGTGTACGCAGGAACTGGTGACCCCTTAGGCTTAGATATAAAAGGACGGTGTTGATGTCCAGCGCCTGTCTGTTCAAGCGTATCACGATTGATTTTTATCTGGTAAGGCCCAATCGCGAAAACAGCTTCGGCGGCAAAAGGGAATTGACTTATGCCAAACAAATTGGGGAAAGGGCCGTTGCGAAGTTGGCAGCCATTCACTGCAATTACATATGCATCTCCTGACTCGACGATTCCTTTTTCAATATAACCCTTAGTGGTACCGTCCAAGCGGCCAATCAGCTTTTCCGCCTTCTCTTTGATGGCGCTTGTCCATCGCAGAATTATATTTTCATGCGGGAAATCTACCACCTTCATCACTCCAAGGGGGGTAGAAGTCAGCCAGTCAGACGGTACACCGTGTGGTTCTGGGCAAACAACCTCGATCCATATCTTTAGGCCTTTCTCGATCAATAAAAAGTCTGGACGACCACCATGAGAAGGCTCAGGATGGAGGCCCACTTTGCACAAACGTGCTGATAGTAAAGCTTCCGAAACACGGGACCAAAATTTTTGCTCCGAGCCTGAACATAGTTCATTGGTAAAATTAGCATCAGCCAAGTTGGATGCTACAAATGAATTGCATGCGTTAGCAAGTTCTTCGCGGAATTCTTGTGTTCGACCGCAGCCTGGAAATCGTTTTAGAAGGAACGTTTCAATGTCCATGACAGTCCTGATAGCTATAACGTAGAATTAACCGGCTCCGCGCTTTTGCGGAGTCCGGGTTGAATGTCGGGTTAGGCAGCATTGTGCGAACCCGATGGGTGAATTTTGGTGATAAGCGAAACCAAATCGAAGACCATGAATATGAGCTGTCGTCGAGAAGAGAATAGGGCATCAGGTTGAAACGCTACCTCTGTCCCGAATTGATTGGCGATCTTGGTTGGAGCATCTCCCAGCCTTGGGAATGCTTGCCTGACCATGGTCTCGTAGAGGCCACTCCATTCACGAAGCTCACGATGGAGCTTCGACTCGGTGCTGAGGCCGCTCAGCAGCCTGCTTGCCACGGTTAGAACATTTCGATGCTGCTGTTGCTCAATAAGGATTGTGATTCCTTCGTCTTCAGTGATATTTTCGCCGGGGACTTGTGACTCAG
Source organism: uncultured Tangfeifania sp. (assembly GCA_964358545.1). Lineage (GTDB taxonomy): Bacteria > Bacteroidota > Bacteroidia > Bacteroidales > Prolixibacteraceae > CAINVV01. The sequence goes on from CAYHQN010000183.1 coordinate 3,927, forward strand.
AGATTTTGAGTAGATTCTTTGCAGCATTACATATCGTTCCCGTTGATGCCACTACCCAGACGAAGGAATCCCCTTTCGACATGGAGTTGTACAGCCGGTTGTAGCATCGCTTAATTTCGGAACGAATGTCGTTCCACCCTGCCGTATTCAACTCGTTATCTGTTGGTACGGAGATGGTCAGAGAGCCTGTACTCGTTTTGGGAACGTCTGCAACCGAGTTAAAGAGGTCATAGTGCCAGACATAGCAAGCGCGATCATTCGACAGATCCACAGCCACGATTAGCGTTGGGTATGCGCCTGCCATCCAATACAGCACCGATGACCGAGATACATTTGAAAATCGCAACGCCTTGTTGCTGAGTCGTGGCTTTAGTGTTGTCTTTATCTGAACCGAAAATTCAAAATTGTGAAGTTCGGATTCATCTCGAATGACTATCAAACCATCCTTGCCAAGGTCTTTGCGTGGCGGCTGCCATATCCAGCCGTAAGGCAGACGGGAAGCGAACAAAAGCTCTCCTTTGTCACCGATGGCGGAACGTCCCTCACCCGAAGAGATTGGTGCTGTCTGCTTTGTCGTCACGGTCTCAATTCCTCAGCAAGTTGTCGTGCGGCCTAACGAAAAAATCACCGGCGCAGTTTTTTTGCGTCCGGTGCATTGCCTTTGTTATGTATTATTTTGTTTGAAGCTTGTTTTTAATATATTCAATGAATGGCAAACCAGCCTTGTACAGATCAAATATTTCATCGGCTGTTTTATTGTTTAGGTCATATGCTGCGAAATTGCTGTGGACAAGTATATTTCTAAGATGACCAATTTCAAGAAATGCCTTAACAGCCACTTCAAGATGGGGACTTGTCTTTATCTCAGCATCAACATTTTTTTTAAAGTCATCCCCGAATAAAGAAAAAAACGTGTTTGCATTTTTGCCTGGCTTATCAGGGTTGTCCTTCTCGCCCCATGTAAAGTATGTGTGATATTGCATACCAATTGCTTTTTTCTTTACAAAATTAACGACCTTTGTGTTGTTATTTGTTTCCTTAGTTATAAATTCAACGAGAATTTCTTGTATTAAGTGCTCGTAATAACTTGCGGATGACAATACAATAATTTTTTTAAAGTTTTTGTTAACATCACTTGATAGAGATGGTTGCGAGTTTTGATTTAGAAAACTCACGATGGATTTATATTCATCATTTAGCGTTTCTAACGGCTTCATATTAATTAAGCATTTCTTTTGCGCGAGCAATTCTAAATTTTACATTTTTTTCACTTGCCGTCTCTGCCTGTGTTGCGTTAATAAATGCATTATCATTTTTCAAGAGTTCAACTTTTTCAAAATCAATATCTTTTACATCAATTGCCTTTTTCAAGAATGACTCGCTGCAACTTGCGACAAAAATTGCCTCAAATACAGAAATATTAAAACGTCCAGTTTTACTATGAAAAAGACGATCGTTTGCAGTTGATGATTTTTCTAGAAATTTAATAAATAGTTTCTCGATATATAGAATATTTTCTTCCGGAAATGATTTTGCTTTTAGCGAAAACTTGTTAAGGAATTTTGTCATTGACGGCTTGTATAATTCTCCATCTATGAGCATAGCAAATCCCCTCAAGAGTATCTCAATATCTTTCATATTTAAGTCCGGTGTTGCTGAAGGTGTGAGTTGCCGCCATTTGCTATTAAGGTTAATTCTGTAAAGCATATCATAAAATTTTGAGTGGAATAGACTGGTTCTTATTTCTTGCGGTTTTAGGTTAATACCGCCGGAGTTTAGACGATTAAATATTTCGAAAACGACGGAGTGTTCATCGTCTGGTGCATTCTGTTTAATGATTATATTTCTTATGGTGCGTAGATCAAACGAAACCCTGTCTTCATCATCTAACGTGAAATAGTTTAAACCATTAACCTTATTCTTTTGACTTGGTTGTGATGTTGGTAATTTAAGATTGAAGTCAGCAAAGTATTCGTTGTTGTTTAGTATCTGATCAGGAATACCTTTGTTTTGGTCAAAAATAACCCGAAGCTCAAGGCGTTTTTCATTTTTCGGAAAACGCTTTTTCATAAAGTAATAGATTGTCATGTAGCGCTGCTGACCATCGATAACTATAAATCTGTTTTTTGCTTCTTCGTAGAGAAATATTTGTGGAATAGGTATTCCCATGATTATGGATTCAATTAGTTTCGATGCACGCTTTATATCCCATACATAATTTCTTTGGAAACCTGGTATTTTGACAACGCCAGAGCCAATAAAATCAAATAGTGTTTTAATATTAAAATCATTTGGTGAAGCTGAAATGTCATATTCAGTAAAACTAATATCTGCCGATGAATCTATAAGGTCATCTTCTGGATCGATCCATGTCACTTCTTCCATCGTATTGTTTTCCATTTAAATCTCCATTTTTTAATTTTAATATATTCACATAACAAGTTATTGAATAGTTTCCCGATACTATCAGAAAGTGCTGTGAGTGTCAAGAATAGGCGGCAAATGCAGTTGACGTATCTATGGGAAGTCATTACACACCTGAAGTTGTTCAATATTCAAATTGCGTTCTTAGGAGGTTAACTGCTCAATCCCCA
>CAYHQN010000184.1:0-6498 GCA_964358545.1 uncultured Tangfeifania sp.
CACTCGCTTCTCAATCAGTTGAGAAAAATCGGGTTGTCGGACGGGACTCAACCTTTTTACGTTACGAAGTAAAATAGGTTAATATTTTACTATTTGTAACGCATTCAATCACTTTTGGTATTGAACCCAATAATTTCTTACTTTGTATTACAGTGAATCAGTAAATTTGGTTTATACAACTAATACAACAGCGAAAAGAGGTCTCCCTGGCAATCCATTTTCCTCCTACTGTCACAAAAATTGACGCTATGCCCGAATCTATCATCTACAGGAGTAGTCCTGAAACTAAAGCAATTATTTCCCGGCAGGGAGATTTTACTTACAGCCAATTGTTGCAGCACATCCAACAATACGCCCAATTGTTCGGCACGAAAGGATTTTCGAAGGTCGCTATTTACGCCGAGAACAGGGTTGAGTGGTTCTTTGCCTATTATGCAGCGCTCCAAAACAATTGCATAGTTATTACCATTGATTTTATGGCTTCGGCCGAGGATGTCGCCTATATTCTGGATGACTGTCAGCCGGATTTGATTTTTATCAGCGAAGCAATGCAAGAGCCTTACGCAAAAGTTGTGGCAAAAAGCAAACACCAGCCGGAAGTCATCCTATTAGAGGATCATCCACCGGTTGCCGGTCATCCTGAATCGGAATGGATAGGCCCGGAAGACAACGAAACCACTGCAGTGATCATTTATACAAGCGGTACCACAGGCAGCCCGAAAGGAGTCATGCTCTCCTATACCAATCTGCTCGTAAACATGAAAGCCGTTGTGGAGGCTAAAATATTTCATTCTGAAAGTCAGGTGCTGGTATTCCTTCCCCTTCACCATATTTTCCCCCTTCTGGGATCAATGATGGTGACCTTTTATTGTGGAGGAACAACAGTCGTCTCTCCTTCAATGCAGTCGACCGATCTGATGAAGACCCTCGCCGACAATTCGGTTACCGTATTTATCGGTGTTCCTCGGTTATACGAGCTCATTTACAGGGGACTGATGGCAAAAATCAACAAAAGTTTTCTTGCCAGGACATTTTTGAAATTGGTTTACGCCACCAAAAGCCGCAAATTGGGAAAGACGCTGTTCAAAAAAGTACACACCGGTCTTGGCGGCCATCTCAGGTTTATGATTGCGGGAGGTGCAGCGCTCAACAAGGAGGTTGGGACCTTTTTCTATGCGATCGGATTTGATATTCTGGAAGGTTTCGGCATGACCGAAGCGGCTCCAATGATCACTTTCCCGCGTCCCGGCAGGATAAAAATCGGATCAACAGGTGAGGCGTTGCCCGGCATGACCGTGGAGATCAGGGAGGGAGAAATTGTCGCCAAAGGGCCCAATGTCATGAAAGGTTATTACAACCGTCCGGAAGAGACTGCCGAAGTACTGAAGGATGGATGGCTTTATACCGGTGATTTGGGTCGAATAGACGAAGAGGGTTTCCTTTACATCACCGGCAGGAAAAAAGAGATTATTGTCCTCCCCAACGGTAAAAACATCAACCCGGTTGAAATAGAACAAAAGCTGGAATTTTTCTCGAAAGCGATCAAGGAAGTCGGCGTATTTATCCACAAGGAGATGCTTCATGCCGCCATCGTGCCTGATTTGAAGTTCCTGACCGACAACTCTGTCACAGATATAAACCACTATTTCAGGGAAGAGGTGATCTCTCCCTTTAATACGGAGTTGAGTTCCTACAAACGAATCATGCAATTCACCATTGTTAAAACGGATTTGCCACGAACACGCCTCTCGAAATTACAACGTTTCAAGCTGGAGGAGCTGATTCATGATACTGAAAACAAGAAGCAAACAGGTGAGGATCCTGATAGCCCGGAGTACCGGGCTGTGAAGAGTTTCATTGAGAGTCAGGTCGATATGGATGTATCCTCCGACGATCATCTTGTCTTCGACATTGCCATGGACTCCCTTGGAAAGATGAGCCTGATCGATTTTATCGAACAGACATTTGGAATCAAAATAGATGAAGAGCAGTTGCTGAAATTTCCATCCATTGGCAAGATTGCAGAATACATCGGCGCCAACAAACTGTTTCACAATGAACAAAGTGGCAACTGGTCAGGAAATCTGAAAGATGACCAGCAGATCGAATTGCCCAGATACTCTTTTTGGCTAAAGTTCATTGTCTCATCAGTGCGGGGTTTCTTTGGCCTTTTCTTCAAATTTGAAGTGAAAGGTATCGAAAACATTCCTGCAGGGCCCTGCTTCATCGCCCCCAACCACCAGACGAAACTGGATGCGTTTTTGATACTCTCCTGCCTTGACACGAATACTCTGAAAGATACTTTCTCCTATGCCAAGAAGGACCATGTCAAAAGCCGCCTCCGCCAGTTTTTGGCACGTCGTACCAACATCATCGTTATGGATCTGGCCAAAGATCTCAAAGAGTCGGTTCACAAGATGGCGGAGGTGGTTAAACTTGGCAAGAAAATCCTGATTTTCCCGGAAGGGACCCGAACCACAACCGGAAATATCGGCGATTTCAAAAAAACCTATGCCATTATAAGCAGTGAATTAATGATTCCGATTGTACCTGTTGCCATCTCAGGGGCTTATGAGGCCATGTCATCCGGAAAGAAAAGAATAAAATCGGGCTCGAAGATTGTGGTCGAATTTTTGCCTCCGGTCGATCCTGACGGGATGACCCCTGATCTCTTGAATGCTGCCGTCAAGGCCAAAATCACTGAAGCAGTTTCTTCCAATTCTAAAACCATTTAACTGATTGAACATGCGTAGTTGCTATTCTATCTGTTTGCTGCTGGCAGCATCTCTCCTCTTTTCCAACTGTAAATCCAATGTTGCAGACGACATTGTTGTACCCATAAAAAAAGACACTTACCTGGTTAGCTATGCATTGGTCAGATCGATGACCGCTACAGATGTAAAGGCCCTGTTTAGTCCGGCACAGTCAGTCTATCCCGATGTAGCGGATATTCTACCTTCGGTCAATTTCGGGGCCAAAGTTTATGTTGTCACTTACAATACCACGCTGGGGACAAAAAAACTGGTTGCATCAGGGGTTGTATGTATTCCTGACGGAGGAGGGACCTACCCGATCCTCAGTTTCCAGAACGGGACCAATACACTCTATATCAACGCCCCTTCAGTCAATGCAGCAAGTTACAATGTTCAGATGATCTCTGGATTTGCTACAACAGGGTTCGTTGTGGTAATGCCTGATTATCTGGGCTTTGGCTCCTCAACAGAAGTTTTCCACCCCTATCTACATATGCAGTCGACGGTAACCTCCATTCTTGATCTTTTCAGGGCGGTTAAGGAGATGAGCGCCAAGGCCGATCTGAACATGAAGCTCTCTTCAGATCTCTACCTTATGGGCTATTCGCAGGGAGGTTTGTCAACATTACAGCTGCACAAAGCCATAGAAACAAGCTACAGCAGCGAATTTAACCTGAAAGCGGTTGGTTGTGGCGCAGGACCCTATAACCTTACATCGATTACCACGATGGCGGTTGGGGCAACCACCTATCCTCAACCCTATTACATCGCTTACATCATCAATGGATTCAAATCTGTGGGGGCCTTTCCCAATCCATATACTGACATTTTCAACGAACCCTATGCCTCGCGTATCGACGGACTTTTTAACGGGCTCAACAGCGGAAGCACCATAAACAGCCAGTTATCCACCAACATGTCGGAGCTCTTCACCAATGAGTTTCGTACGACTTTAACAACCAATACCAAATTTAAAGAGATGCGGGATGCCCTTACGGCCAGCAGTGTATCGGCCTGGAAGATCAAAACACCGCTGATTCTGACGCATGGTCAGGCGGATACAGATGTTTCGCCATTGATGACATCGCAACTTTATACCAATCTGATGAACCTGGACTCAACACTCCCTGTTACCTATATCCCACTTGCAGGGATGGACCACGGACAGGCAAGTGTACCCTCGCTGGTTGGTTTTGTGAAGAGGTTTCTGGTGATCAAAGGGAAATAATATAATGATTTGTGCCAAACAATATTACACAGAGGAAAAAGGAGGTAACGCGGAGTTACACAGAGAAATTAACCAATAATTCTCCTCTGTGTAACTCTGTGGTTCCTCTGTGGTACTCTGTGTAATATTTAATACCGATAAGTAAAGAAATGATTGAAATAAGAAGAGTTGGAGAGGATGATATACCGGCCATGACAGCCGCGCGGCTCAACTATCTCACTGAAATGCAGGGAGAAAGGTCGAAAGACTATCTACAGGAGTTGCAGATGAAGCTCCAGCAGTTTTTCATGCAAACGATGCAGGAGGGAAGCTTTTTTGCCCTGTTGGCGGAATATGAGGGAAAGGTTGTCAGTTATGGCGGAATGGTCCTGAAAAAAATCCCCGGAGATTTGGACCAATCTTCCTACCTGGAAGGTGATATCCTGAACATGTACACCCTCCCGGAATACCGCAGGAAAGGGATCTCTTCACTGATACTGAGTCAGTTGCTTACAGAAGCCAAATCAATGGGGGTTAGCAAGGTTGCCTTGCACTGCTCCAAAGACGGAGAGCCTCTCTACCGGAAGTTCGGGTTTACGGATCCGGTTTATCCGTATCTGGAATTGATTATTGAATGAAAGTGCGATGGAAAAGGATAAAGGATAAAGGATAAAGGATAAAGTAAAAAGGATAAAGTAAAAAGGATAAAGTAAAAAGGATAAAGTAAAGAACGCTCTGATCCTCATTTTCTACTAACACGCAACCTGGGCTAAAGGCTAACAGCCAATAGCTGAAAGCCAACAGATGAAATCCTTAACCGAAAATAGAAACCTAAATCACTATGAATTACAACGCTAAAATCATGATTGCGCCGTTTTTTACTTTATCCTTTTTACTTTATCCTTTATCCTTCTATACCTTAGCCTCTGCCTCCCTGTTCTTTTTGTCAACCACCTTCACAACATAAGACGCTGTTGACGCAGCAGAATGTTTGTCCTCATAGTGGTAGGGAGTCTTTGTGGTCTGAGGTTCAAATGGGATCTCTACCACAAATTGGCCATTTCGCCAGATTTCATACCTGTCGATGGCCGAATCGCCGGCATAGGCGGTATGCCAGGTTATCTGAGCACCTTTGGAATTGCGGGTAACCTTAGGCTCACGGGGTGGAGTCAACTCCTGGTAAGTTTTTTGAAAATAGTTGGTCTTCCCTTCTTTGGTCTTTGATGCAAGAAGTTCAATGTTTTTGCGTTGGTTTTCAGTCATCTCCTCCGGTTTAACCTGCGCATGCTTCAGGTTGAAGGTGAGCTGGCACTGGGTAGGATCATCACTAATCTTGCCTATTCCAATGATGGCGGTATGAATCCCCGGTGTACTTAACGAATATTTTATCAGCTGATCGGCAGGCAACTCCTTGCTTCCGACTTCCAGCACCACATGGGAGACCTTGTTGGACCACTCCGCCTTCTTGGAGTACATGGCGCCGTCGGCAAAGACTTTCATGGCAATAATACCCATTTTTTTTGCGGTGGCAATTGGTATCACATTGTGCTGCATGTTGAAATAGAGCTGGTCGTTGGCATTGATGGCCACCAGCATCCCATCAAGCAGATCTTCACTGTCGCGTTGAATCATCTCCATCATCACCGCGGTATCGTTGTGTCCGGAAAAGCCTATATGCCGGATCAATTTTTCATTCTTCGGATTGAGTCCGGTGTGGTTGCTGCCGTCACGAACATCCCTGAGCGCTGCCAGCGCACCAATGGTTAGAGCTTTAGGGTCACGATTGTCATATCCTTCGTAAAGTGCATCCACCTCCTCCATCTTGTTAAGATTGTGAATCAGCACCATATCCAGCCATGCCTCTTTAGGATAACTTCCAGAACCATCCCCGAAAATCTGTGAGAGCGAACGTCTGACATCGTCCAAAGCTTTGGAGCCGGCCGGACCGTTGGAGTAACCAACAACAGGACTGTTGTCGCCGCCTTTCCCAAAACGAAGCATGGTTTTGGTAGTCAGAAAGATAGCCTTACGTTTGGAGGAATTATAACTTTTTGTTCCCGGCACCAAACCAAGCCTGGTGAATGCCTTTCCGTAATTCATCTGACTGGGACCATACACATTGGAAGTATCAAAATAATTAACTCCCAGATTATATGCCTTTTCAATGATCGCTACCGGATCCGTGTTTTCAGGCGTCCATTGCAGGGCAGCCTGGCCACCGAGACCTAGCGTAGTTACTTTGAAGCCGATGCGGCCAAATGTTCTCTTCATCAGCGGAGCCGGATGTGCGGGAGCACCTGATGCAAGAAATGTTGGGGCCAATGTAGTTCCTATTGCCAGCAGGGCAGATTTCTGAAGGAACTGACGACGAGAATTTTGCGGATTGTCTTGATTGTTCATGGTTAAAAGGTTTTGCAGTTATTTTTACGATAGAACGACAAACTGGTTACAAATACATATGGCGGTTATAATCTGCACCACCCTAAATTCAGGACTCCTTACCTCGCGCAGTCTGAGATGGCGGATATTTGAAAAATC
>CAYHQN010000185.1:0-6363 GCA_964358545.1 uncultured Tangfeifania sp.
TGCTCCAGACAGAGCGCAACCGCTGCATCCAGGTCTATGGTTGGCTCTCCCTCTCCGCCACCACTGGTGTATTTCTTGGTGGCAGCTGCCAGAAACCCTGAAATGCCTATAAAATCTACCACCAGGCCATTGGGTTTGTCCTCAAAGACCCGGTTCACCCGGGCAATTGCCTGCATCAGGTTGTGCCCCTTCATGATTTTATCGATGTACATGGTATGGGCGCAAGGGGCATCGTATCCGGTTAACCACATGTCGCGAACTACTACCATTTTCAATGGATCGTCGGGCGTCCGGAAACGCTTTTTGATGGCATCCATGGCATCCTTGGTCCGCACATGCGGATTCCAGGCTGCCGGGTCTTTGCCAATGTTACTGGTCATGATCACGGCGATTTCCGGGCATCCGTCTAAAGCAATGAGTGCATCATACATTTTCACACAGTTCCGGCGGCTCATGCATACAATGATCGCCTTGCCATCCAGGGATTTTGTGCGTGCCTGGTAATGGGTCAAAATATCGGCGGCCACCCGTTTAACGCGGTCTTCGGCGCCTGCGGCATCTTCAATGGCTGCCCAAACGGCGCTGGTATTCTCCTCTTCCAATTCCGAAACCTCCTCCAGCTTGGTCAAATATCTGGCCTTGATGTTCAGGGGCACCATCTTGGGTTCGTAGTAGATCGGAACTGTGGCGCCATCTTCTACGGCCTGTTTGATGTCGTAGGTATGGATGGTTTTCCCGAACACCAGCTCGGTATCGGCATCCTTGCCATCGACAGGCGTTCCGGTGAAGCCGATAAACGATGCATTGGGAAGCGCCCTGCGGATGTTTTGGGCGAAACCGCCATCGTTGAAACCATATTGGGTGCGGTGCGCTTCATCGGCCATCACGATCAGGTTGAAACGCTCCGACAATACCGGATGCTCTATTTCTTTCCCATTTTCCAAATCCTTTAACCTGAATTTTTCGATGGTGGTAAAGATCACCCCGCCGCCATCGGCGCTCAGCAGTTCGCGCAGTTCGTCGGTAGTTTCGGCATGTTGCACATCGCCTACCAAATCTTTGCAGAGCACGAAGTTTTCGTAGAGTTGCTGGTCGAGATCGGAACGGTCGACCTGCATCAGGATGGTGGGGTTTTTCATCTCGGGCAGCTGGCGCAGAATCCCCGTAAGGATGGCCATGGAGATGCTCTTGCCCGAACCCTGGGTATGCCATATTACCCCCAGCCGGCCATCGCCTTTGGGTTTGATGTTTTTAATTGCGCTCTGCACCGCCTTGAAAATTCCCCAGTACTGGTGGTATTTGGCCCCTTTCTTGATGATCTTGCCGTTGTGGTCTTCATGGAAAATGAAGTTTTGCAGGTAATACAGCAGGGTCTCCTTGGGAAATAACCCGTGCAGCAAGGTTTCCAACTGTAAATCTTTATTTTGTTCAATATCATTACCATGAAGGCTCTTCCAGGGGGCAAACCACTCTTTGGAGGCGTTGTACATCCCGTGCAGGGCCTCCATTCCATCTGAAATGACGGTGAGGGCGTTGTAATCGAACAGTTGCGGAATATCCAGCAGGTAATGACCGATCTGGCGGTGGGCATTGTCGACATCCACCCCGGGATCGAACATGTTTTTAAATTCAAAAACCACCAGCGGCAGGCCGTTGATAAAGATAAGCAGGTCGGTGCGGCGGGTGTTTTTGCCGATAATGGTGACTTCGTCGGCGCAGACGAATTTGTTTTTCAGCGGTTCCACGTAATTGATAGGGTAGAGGTGCCGCGCCTGTTCCTTGCCGTGGCCATCTTTCCAGGTAATGGAGATGCCCTGGGTGAGTTTGCGGTGGAAATCGCGGTTGCGGTGGTCGAGGTCCATCCCTTCGTGCTGCGTGAATGCGGCCATGGCCTCGTTGATCGCCGTTGCAGGAACGCCAGGATAAGTACTTACCAGGAAGCTCCTTAAATCATCTTCGAGTACCACTTTCTTCAGGTCGCGGTGCAGCGAATTGCCCTCCAGGTGGGTGTAACCCAGTGATTGCAGGCATTCGATGGCGGCATTTTGGACAGTCAGTTCGATCATTTCCGTCATAACGGTTCGTTTTAGGTTTGGGCGAAATCTTTGACACGCACCTCCCCGCTGATCAATTTGGGCAGCAGGGTATCGCGGAGGGTGGTGAGGGTTTGGTTTTCAATGGTATTTGATTCTATTTCTTGTGTTAAAGGACTAAATATTTGCAAAAATTCAAGTTGAACAACCTTTTGGGGCACCAAAATGGCTACAGTATTTAGATCATTTATAGTTATCTGTGGTTGGGCTGAACCTGTTCTCAAATGATCAAGACCATTGCGTTTTAGGCCGAAAAAGAGTAGAGAATCGTCTATAAATTCTAAATCATTTCCAATGCAGATTGAAATGTTGGTTAAGAAGCATTGTTCCGTAGTTAATTTTACGTCTCCTGTTCCGCCTACTCCTCTGGCAACAATAATAACTTTTCCCTTCTCACAATTATAATCACGGTAAAAACCAACATTTCTATATCCAGTATACAAAGGATACCCTCCTTGTAAAATTAAATCTTTATTAGGCATTTTGCCATAGAATATTTTCCCTAATTCACTTAGAAGCTTTACTTCCCACCCTTTCGGGATCTTCCCTAATTCAGAATCAACGAATTCGCCCTCCCGGAAGAGGCCAAAATCAACGAACCAGTGTTTGTAGAGGGTCATGGCCATCTCTTCCAGGGTTTTGTTTGTTTGGAGGTTGAGTTCTATTTTGTCGTCGATGGCCGAGAGGATGGAGGCGATGGCGATTTGTTCGGGGAGAGGGGGGATTGTGATTTCAAAATCTTCAATCATCGTTTTGGTCAGCGCATTCCGTGTAGCACCGGCACTTGCCAATGTCAACAATGTGTTCTTATTCCCTTTTGTTAATAAAGAGTATAAAAGAAATTCAGGGCACAATACATCCTGATTGGCTCTAATAATTGCTACGTGCTGGTTAACTCTAGCGGGAATCCATTTATCAGGAACCTGACAAACTCTTGCAACAGAATCACCTGTAATATTTAGTAAAACATCTCTGGATTCGATAGTTACATTATTTAAAGCATTTGCCTGTGCATCATCAATAAAGGCCAGTCCATCGGTAGAAAAACTAAAATCTAATACATTCTGACTTCTTATTAAAGAAATACCGCTATTCATATATGCCTCTTTTCCGCCTCTTGGCGTTGCTCCGCTCCCAATTTTGGCGGTTATTTCCTCCAATTTGCATGTTTTCCAATTCTCCGGCATTCTGTTTGTTTTTCTGCAATTTATAAAAAATTTGTGGTGGGCGTGCGGTTGAGAAAATTCATGAATTTTCTCAACATCAATACCACAACCAATCCCCACCATCATCATTGCACCGCCCACCATTTGCGTCGTTAAACGTATCATCCTGCCATTTTGCGGGGTTGTTGATAATGTATTGTTGTATTCGGTCATATTCGTGGTTATCCCGGATGACGTGGTCGTAATAATCGTATTGCCAGGTTTGCCGGCCGGGCGTTTCCCGCAAAATATTGATCTGTTTGGATGTTAACGTTTTGAATTTGCCTTCCAACAGTGGGATCAACATTTTGCGGCGCAGGCGGCGGTATTGTTTGATATCGATTTCCGTTTCGATGGCGGTTGGTGGCGGTATTGTCGCCGTTGATATCGGCATTGGTTGTACGTTGTCGTGACCCAATGATATGATACAATGCACATGGTTAGGCATAATTACCCATTCGTCCACAGTGGCACGTTTGTTATAGGTGCCCATATTGCCAAATTCGTTTTTGACGATTTCGCCATATTCAGACAAATGCATTTTGCCATCGATGATTTTGCCCAAAATTGCCTCGCGGTTCTCAATGCACATGGTAATGAAATAACCGCCCTGTGCAGAATAATCCCAATATTGCCAACGGTTGGATTCGATGCGGTATTTGTTGCGGTATTTCATGGCGTTGGGGGGAATAGTACGTAGAGAAAATTCATGAATTTTCTCTACAACGATATCGTTACAATATATCAAAATTATCCATTATCCGTTTTTTCAATTCGTCCCCTTTTTCAAATTGCGCCAGCAATTTGGTTTTCAGGGTTTCCATTTTATCTTCGAAAAGGATTCCATCGTCTTCTTCGGCTTCGGTACCAACATAGATACCGGGCGTTAGTTTGTAATCCTGTTTTTGAACTTCGGCAATCGAAGCTGCTTTGCTGAAACCATCGATGTCGCCGTAGTTATTGCCGTTGGTTCTCCAGGCATGATAGGTATCAGCTATTTTGCTGATATCCTCATCGGTGAACACCCGCAATTTCCGACTGGCCATGGTGCCCATTTTGGAAGCATCTACAAACAGGATCTCGTTGTTCCGCTGGCGGTGAGTGCCATCTTTCCCATCGCGGTTTTTGCTGAGGATAAACAGGCAAGCTGGTATCCCGGTGGTTAAAAATAACCTGTCGGGCAAACGGACAATGCAATCCACCATGCTGTTGTCGACCATGTGCTGCCGAACGTTCCGCTCGCCTTTGGTATTGGAGGTCATGGCACCATTGGCCATCACAATGCCGGCAGTTCCGGTATCGCTCAGGTGAGACCAAAAGGTTTGCATCCACATGTAATTGGCGCTGCCATCGGTGGTAAATTCTTCTTTAGGACCGAACAGTCGCAGGTCGCCATCCGGCAGATCTTCAGGGTGCCAGTTGCTCACATTAAACGGAGGATTGGCAATTACATAATCGGCCTTTAACTTGGGGAATTTATCATCCAGCAGAGAGTTGCCCAATTTAATATCGAAGGAGAGATCTCGCAGCATGAGGTTCATCAAACACAAACGAAGGGTCTGTGCAGTCATCTCCTGTCCGTAGATGGAGATGTCGCTTTTATTTCCTCCATGCTCACTGATAAATCGTAAACTCTGTACAAACATGCCGCCACTGCCACAGGCAGGGTCGAATATGCGTCCTTTATATGGTTCGAGAATTTGTACCAAGAGGCGTACAATGCTGCCAGGGGTGAAGAATTGTCCGGCGCCGGAACCTTCGGCCATTGCAAAACGGCCAATGTAATATTCATAGATACGGCCCAGGATATCGCTTTCCGGATTCTCCTTTTCCGAGAATTTCGGGTGCGAGAGCAGGTTGATAATACCTCCTGTTTGCTTGGCAGACAGTTCGCTTCGTACAAAAATACGCGGCAATATGTTATTAAGTTGTGGGTTGTGTTCCGTCAACAGATCCTGGATCACATCAAAAGCATCATCTACCTTTACCTTGATGTCGTCCTGTTCTGCATTGTCTTTCAGGAATTGCCACGAAGCTGTTTTGGGTATCTTCAGGGTATTGCGGGAGCGATACTCGTCAGGATCGTCCAGGATATATTTTATTTCTTCCTTATCTGTTGTGTAATACGAAGACCCGGTGTCTTTCAGGAGTCCCTTAATTTCGTCGTGGACTATGTCGTACCTTTCACTCAGGTGCTTTAAGAATACGAGCGGTAATATATAATTCTTGTAATTGTTCTCCGAAACTGCGCCCCTAAGTTCGTTTGCCGCATCCCAGAGTTCTTTTTCAAAATCGATGTCTGCTTTTGCCATTCGGTCAGGTTGTTAATATTTTTCATAAAAGTAGTAATATCATTAAGTTCCAAAACAAGAAAATTATCCCATTTTTGAGGATTTTCAATCAGTCACTTTGCTCTCCGGAGCTGCTATTAAGCTTCCCGGAATTGCTACTAAGCTCCACATTACCGTTACCAAGCTTCCCAGTATTGCTACTTAGTTCCCCGCAACCGTTACTTAGCTTCCCATTATTGCTACTAAGCCCCCAAGAACCGTTACTAAGCTCGCGCTTCCAAGATTCCATTCTTCCGTCCGAAACGATGATATCCGCTATTTTCAAAATGCTACCGCGGACGGCTCATTGCGCGTCATTCCTTACCCCGGGTTCCGCTTCGCTCCACCCGGGACTATTCATATTTAACCACTCCGTGGTAGGACTACAATAATCCCAGCATTGCAGTCTAGAATGAAAAGTCAGATACCTGATCATTTTCACATTTTCACATTTCCCAATTTCCACATTACTGAAAGCAAAATCTCCCTGGTATAATCCCTGACTTAAAAGTATCCAGAAGTTTGCCGGCGGAGGAAAAGCGGGTGATAATGCCTGATTGCTGGTAATCCAGCGCATCGCCGACGTAGATATTACCATTATGGGGATCAATACCTAAACTGTACAACAATTTTGATTGGAGCGCCAGGAAAGGCTTGGCAGGCAATTGATCAGCCAGGACAGACATTTTGTGGACATCATTGCCCAACAGAAAGAATAGATTTTCGCCGGATCCG
>CAYHQN010000186.1:0-6357 GCA_964358545.1 uncultured Tangfeifania sp.
TTCGGGCTTCGCTTTCGGTTTTGCAGTAGATACTGAAATCGTCGGCATAGCGTACGAAACGAAGCTTGCGCCGCTCCATTTCCATGTCCAGCTCATGTAGCATGATATTGGACAACAGCGGTATTTCCTTGCCCCTTATGGGTTGCGGGTAATATTTGCCCTGGCGTATCAGTTCTGTAAGTTCGTCCCTGTTTTTGTCCAGGTACGGTTTCAGCTCTTTTACGCTCATGGCATCAACTCCCCCCGCCCCTTTGTTGCGTATTACCTGTCGGCACGCCTGGGTAAGGTTTCCGGCACTCAAAATGGCATCAATGACCTCCCCCGGTAAAAGCTTCTTCCTTCATCCAATCCCTGCGGCATCTACTACAAAATGATAGTTTTATTCTTCGGACGTTACAATGATGTGCTTGCTTATCCTCATTTCGTAGCCTCATATGCCGTTTCTGTTCGTCAGTACCGGACTTTGCCGTTTGGCTTCCTTCACTGCATGGGTCGCCCCAAACCAGCTTGCCACTTGCTAATACTTCCGGGCGTTACCTCAGCGTATAAGGGACTTACACCCTCTGGAAAAATGCACTCGCTGTAAAATCTCTTTTATAACCCAAAAATTTGTATTTTAGAAGTTTTTCAAGAGCTTACAACGAGTGCGCTCTGCTTATGCAGGGCGCACACAAAGGCTTGCTACAAGCGGGGCAGCGGGGTTTTGGGACAGTGCAGTTCATTAATCAAACTTCAGTGTATAAGGACAGGAAACGGCTTCGATCCGCCCCGCCAGTAGCAAGCCTCGACCGTTGGCAGTCATCAGTCATGGGTTGAAAATTTTACATAAATATTGTTGGTATCACAAATTGTATATACATTTGTGATATTAATCTATAAAATATGAAAACACTTTCATTAAAACTCGAAGATCAGATATTTAACGAAGCTGAGGGAGTTATCTCTAAAGTCAAGAAGACGAGGAATCGTTATATAAATGAGGCCGTTGATTACTACAATCGGTATAATAAACGGAAAATTCTTGCTGCAAAGCTTGCCAAAGAATCTGAATTAGTTCAGGAAGAATCGATGTCTGTATTAGCTGAATTTGAAAGAATAAGCCATGAAGATTAAACAATTCGAAATTTGGACTGCTGACCTTAATCCTCAAATTGGTACAGAACCGGGCAAAATCAGACCTGTTCTTATTGTTCAAACTGATTTACTTAATTCTTTGCATCCATCGACAATTATTTGCCCTATCACGACAAATGTTATTAAGGACAGTGATATTTTAAGGGTACACATAAAGAAAGGCATATCCAATATGCAGAAACCATCTGATCTGATGATTGATCAAATCAGGGCTATAGACAATAAAAGATTTGTCCAGAAGATTGGTGAGCTACCAGCTGATTTAAGAAAAATTGTAACTGAAAATCTCAAAATAGTATTGGACTTAGAATAATCCCACGCCTGCCAATCGAGTAGACTGCCCCTCGCTGGCGCGGATTTGTAATCCGTGCCCAATGAAAAGGACATATACTGTAAGCATTCCGTCTGCCACGGGGTCGATCTCTCTCCACATATTTAGAAGTACGCAGATGCCCTTGGTGACACAGACACAGAATCGAATCAAAACCGATTTTTTAGTAAATTTGAAAAATGAAACAAAGAATATACATTGACACTTCGGTTTTTGGCGGATACTTTGACGAGGAATTTGCTGAACATACAATTCCGCTTTTCGAGAGAATTAGCAAAAATGAGTTTACTTTACTCTTTTCGGCTGTTACTCAAGATGAACTTGAAAACGCTCCAGAGAAAGTAAAGAAACTTGTAAAAGGGCTTAAAGCTGAATGGACAGACTATCTTGATATTACAGATGAAGCAGTTGAACTTGCTTCTGATTATATTGCAGAAAAAGTTGTGGGACAGACAAGTTATGCCGACTGTTTACATATTGCCTTGGCAACAATAAACCGTGCAGACTTTTTGATAAGTTGGAATTTCAAACATATTGTAAATGTTCAACGTATTCAGGGTTACAACTCGATCAATATAAAAAATGGATACAAACAATTAGAAATTCGTTCACCAAGAGAATTTGAAAAATATGAAAACGACTAATAAATCAACAGAAAAACAATTTGACGCAGTTAAGTTTATGCGCCAACAGCGTGACAAATTGAGTGAAGAGTTATCCAAAATGTCTAAAGCAGAAATCATTGAATACTTCAAAAGACGTAAAACAGAAACGTCAATAAAGCCCTGTGCATAATCGAGTAGACTGTCCCGCCAGCAATTAGCTGACGGGGAGAGCCTCTCACACCACCGAGCGTACGGGTCCCGTATACGGCGGTTCGGCAGGTATCGGCATCATCGCTCTTTACACCAATAGCCCCTCGCTGGCGCGGATTTGTAATCCGTGCCCTATGAAAAGGACATATACCGTCATTGGCTGTTCAATTCCGGGCGTGCAACACAGTTTGACCCAGGGTCACCCCGTCAATTTGACCAGAAAACAGACACAACAAATTTATAATGAAAACCGGGGCACTGGATTAATTATTTTTATCAAGACCTTCAAGGTTTTAAAAACCTTGAAGGTCTATCGGGCCCTGGGCGTAGCCGAAGGGCGGACGAAAGAAACAAATATTGAAAAAAGAGAAGATGAAAAATTGGATGATTGTAATATTGTTCGGACTAATTCATTTCAATGGATTTACCCGGATGGCAATCACCCAAATGAAATCGTTGGTAAACAACAAAAATCTTAGAAAATTAAACGGAATAGAATGGTTATATATAGAACAGCTCCATTGCTAACCGTAGTGCTACTACTTCTGTCGATAGCACTGGCAGGCTTAACCTTATCCGCTTATGCCGATGATCAGAACAGCTTAAAGAAGGCATTTGTAATTGAACGAATAGCTCCTGTGAAAATCATCAAAACTGGTGAAGGTTCTTATTTTGCCGATTTTGGCAAAGATGCCTTCGGTACCCTGGAACTGATCTATAAAACCACCAAATCCGAAACACTGGTCATCTCGCTGGGGGAAAAGCTTCTGAACGGACGCATAGACCAAAAACCCGGCGGTACCATCCGCTTTGCGGAAGTAAGCCTCCTGGTATCGCCTTCCCAATCAGTTTATACCGTGAAATTGACAGCCGACAAGCGCAATACTTCCGGAGCGGCCGTGCTGCTTCCCGATTCATTTGGGGTCATCATGCCCTTCAGGTACGTTGAAATCAGAAATGCCGGTCGACCGATAACAGCCAGTGATCTAAAACAAAAGGCCTGGTTCTGCCATTTTGACGAAAGTCAAAGCAACTTCTCCTGTTCGGATACCGTTCTCAACCAGGTTTGGGATCTATGTAAATACAGCATCAAAGCCACAAGTTTTACGGGATTGTACATTGATGGTGATCGCGAACGCATTCCTTACGAAGCGGATGCCTACATCAATCAGCTCGGACATTACTGTACCGACCGGGAATGTGGCATGGCCCAAAATACAATTGTTCACTTTATGGACCATCCCACCTGGCCTACCGAATGGCTTCTTCACATGGCATTGATGATGTACCAGGATTATTACTATTCGGGAGATATCAGCTTGCTGAAAAAATACTACGGGCAACTCAGGAACAAGACCCTGATTGACCTGGCCCGTGAAGACGGACTGATCAGTACGACCACCGGTAAAGTTACCGGTGATCTGATGCGAAAACTGGGATTTTCAGATACCAAACAGCGACTGAAAGACATTGTTGACTGGCCTCCGGGTCAGAAAGATACGGGTTGGAAACTGGTAAATCCCGAAGGTGAACGCGACGGTTACGAAATGGTCCCAATCAATACCGTGGTGAACTGTTTTTTCTATGAAAACATGAAAATCATGGCCGAAGTTGCAAGGCTTCTAAGTCAATCATCCGACCAAGCCTATTTTGAGCAGATGGCTGCCAAAGTAAAAAACGCCATCAATCAGAAGCTTTTTGATCAGCAAAAAGGTGTTTATACCGATGGGGAAGGATCATCACACGCCTCCCTCCATGCCAACATGATGGCCCTGGCTTTTGGAATAGTCCCGGAGGACCACCTTAGGTCTGTCGCTGATTTTGTCAAGTCACGCGGGATGGCCTGCAGTGTCTATGGCTCACAATACCTGCTCGAAGGGCTTTACCGTTCAGGAGAGGGTCAATACGCACTTGATCTGATACGGGCCACGACAGACAGAAGCTGGTGGAACATGATCAGATCGGGATCTACAATTACCATGGAAGCCTGGGACATGAAATACAAACCCAACTCCGACTGGAACCATGCCTGGGGTGCCGCTCCGGCCAACATCATTCCAAGGCAGCTTTGGGGAATACAGCCAAAAACTCCCGGATTCGCAACAGTTCGGATCCATCCTCAAATGGGAGATTTGAAATTCAGTACCATTAAAACACCCACACTGACTGGCTCAATCAAAGGCGATTATAGGCTGGTTAGCAGCCAGTTGAAGAGCTATTCGATTGAATTGCCTCCCAAAATGACCGGAGATTTTATCCTGAATGATGCTTCAAATAAGGTAATCACCCTGAACGGGAAAATCATCAAAGCTGTCGGTCCTGTCATCCGGCTAAATCCCGGCGTCAACAAATTGGAAATTAAATTGAAAACACATTAATCCCTTAGGTTATGTGAATGTCTAACAGACAATTCCCATTACAAATCATCAAAAACCAGAATTTATGGAACCAAAAGAAGCTTCAAGACGATCATTTTTAAAGAACGCGGCCGCCATTTCAGCTGTTGCTGCGTTGCCTACTTTGCTCACCGGTAAAGTTTCCGGAGCCCAACTTCCGGCTACGAAACCAGTTGCCGCCAGCGATAAGGTCAACCTGGCATGCTGCGGTATCGGCAACCAGGGAGGATCAGACGTCAAATCATTTTACAAAACCGGACTTTGCAACATCGTAGCCTTGTGCGATGTCGACATGGGTGCACCGCACACATTGGAAATACTCAAAATGTTTCCTGACGTTCCCCGTTTTCAGGATTTCAGGGTGATGATGGACAAGATGGGCAGTCAGATTGACGCTGTAACGGCCGGTGTTCCAGACTTTGCACATTTTCCGATCGTTATGCACGCAATGAGCATGGGCAAACACATCTTTACCGAGAAACCAATGGGACGCACCTTCAACGAGGTGGAACTGATGATCAAAGGCGCTAAAAAATACAAGGTGGCCACCCAAATGGGCAACCAGGGCCATTCCGAAGCCAACTATTTTCAGTTCAAAGCATGGAAAGAAGCAGGCATCATCAAGGATGTAACAGCTATTACTGCCCATATGAACTCAGCCCGCAGATGGCATGGCTGGGATTTCAAAAATGCGAAATACCCCGAAAAACAGGATATTCCTGCTACCCTCGATTGGGAAACCTGGCACATGACCACCAAATTGCACCACGATTACAACAAGGATTACATCAATGGACAATGGCGCTGCTGGTATGATTTCGGAATGGGTGCATTGGGCGACTGGGCTGCGCACATCATCGATACAGCCCATGAATTCCTTGACCTGGGACTTCCTTACGAAATTGATTGCCTGAAGAGTGAAGGTTATAACACCTACTTTTACCCACAATCTACTACCCTTCTCTTTAAATTTCCAAAACGCGGTGAGATGCCTCCACTTGAAATCACCTGGTACGATGGGGTGAACAATGTACCGGTAGTTCCGGAAGGCTATGGTTCAAGCGCCACTCTCGATCCCAATATTCCACCAGCCAGCAACGGGAAAATCCAGCCTTCCAAACTGAATCCTGGTAAGATCATCTACAGCAAGGAGCTTACTTTCAAAGGTGGATCGCACGGAAGCACCTTGTCTATTATTCCTGAAGCGAAAGCCAAAGAGATGGCTTCCAGGCTTCCCGAAGTACCGAAAAGCCCTTCCAACCACTATGCCAACTTCCTGAAAGGTTGCAAAGGTGAGGAGATATGCCGCTCAAGGTTCGAAATTGCCGGTCCTCTCAGCCAGGTGTTCAACCTGGGTGTTTTGTCGCAACAACTCAAAACGAAACTGCTGTTCGACCGCGAAACCAAACAGATCACCAACAACAAAATTGCCAACGAATTGCTGGTAGGTGCGCCACCCCGCAAGGGCTGGGAGCAATATTATAAACTATAATTGTTGTATACACCCTTCAGGTTTTGGAAACCTGAAGGGTGTAAAAACTACATATTCAGGATCTTATAAATAATTAGAAAAAATCATGTCTTACTTTATTACTCCTCATTTTGACCTCCCCCAACCCCTCCAATGTTTAAGTCATTTGACTAAACAAGAGCGGAAGTACTTATTATTCATGTTCTTTGA
>CAYHQN010000187.1:0-6329 GCA_964358545.1 uncultured Tangfeifania sp.
GCGCAAGCACCGTCGAAGCAGGAAGGCCAACCGCAATAACCGTAGCCTGGCACCAGGGCAAGTTCGCTTGTCCGGTAGGATGGGGACAAATTCAAAAGATTTGTTCCCATTTGTGTTTTAAAAGGGCAGGGAACATTCCATCTCCTGGTACATGGACAATTGTGAGAAGCACAACTAGTGCAAAGGTAGAATCGGTCCTCTGTCCGATAAGGGCAGTAAAAGCAAAAAAAAGCAGTTGGTGATCCAACTGCTTTTTTTTGATATCAGATTTTGATTACAAAGAATTGAGGTAGTTGATGATAGCCCAACGCTCTTCTTCATCAGTAATTTTCTTTTCGAAATTAGGCATGTCACCGCGTCCGACAAACGCCATGAAGTACTTGTTTCCGTCTGGTAATGCTTTGAAAGCAGCAGTGGAGATATTATCCATTGGTGTCTTTAGGGATGCGGCTTTTGGGCCATCACCTTTTCCTGCACCACCGTGGCATGCCTTGCAGTGTTTGTTGAACAATGTTTTGCCAAGGGCAATGCTGGCGGCATCCCCTTTTTTCTGAATTTTCATTGCAGTATACTTAGCAGGAATATTCCAGGCAGCTTTCTTCTCAGCAGCGATAAATGAAAACAGGCTCATTGCAAATACAACAGTCAGAGCAGCAAATAGAAATTTTTTCATGATACATCTAATAAAATTAATATTTAAGAATTGAAATAATTCGATATCAAAGATAGTAGCAAAAAGTTTCGGTGTTTGGTCATTCAATAATTTAAATTCCTTCTACATAAATTTCAAGCCAATGCTTGAAGGGGTTTCCGGATCTTATGATTAATTAATTGATAGAAAATAGTTGACAAAAAAAAGCAGCTGGTAAAACCAACTGCTTTAAAATTTCTCCAACCGGATGTTAGAGAGAATTCATGTAATTGATGATGGCCCAACGCTCTTCTTCATCCACCACTTTCTTTTCGAAATTAGGCATATCACCACGTCCGACGAATGACATGTAATACTTGGATCCATCAGGAAGTGCTTTGAAAGCAGCTACAGTGAAGTCGTCCATTTTAGTATTCAGCGCAGATGCTTTTGGTCCATCACCTTTACCAGCACCGTGACATGATTTGCAATACTTTGTGTAAAGGGTTTTTCCCAGGGCCACAGAGGCGGCATCCCCTTTTTTCTGAATTTTCATGGCTTTGTACTTGGCTGGAACGTCCCATGCTTTTTTCTCAGCTGCTACAAATGAGAACAAACTCATTGCAAATACGATAGTTAAAGCTGCAAAAAGAAACTTTTTCATACTAAATCTGTTTTTAAATAATGATGAAAATGAACAATTATTTGTAATTAAAGATAACACCTTAAAGATGAAATTTCCTTATTTCTGATCGATTTTTTTGCCTTCTTTCCTGATTTTTATCAGCTGAATGATGGCATAAAGGTAATGCGACCATACCCCGGTAAGGAGTATAATCAGGGTGGTTATCATCCAAATGGGAGCACCTGAACTCCACAAAGAACGGGAAGGTTCAACAAAACCTGAACGGTGGTTTCCCCATTTGGCATTTTCCGTTTTTTCAACTTCACCGTATACCTCATTCTCTTCCAATCTGACAAATACTTTCAGGTTACCGTTAGCGTCTCCGGGAATATTTTTAGGAAATTCGAAAATTCCGGCACCTGCATCCACAAAGCATTCCCCGATTTTTAGTTTGGTAAACAGACCCTGAACATAAAGGTTAAATGTGGTCTCCTTCAACGGAAGGTTTTCACCATTGGGACCTACCGAGGATGCCTGAAGTTGAATGGTATTCAGCGAATCCTTCTCCGAAAGGGTAATTTGAAGGTTCAGATCTTTGAATTTTACAGATGCTTCAGCACTGTTCAATTTCCCAAGTCCGTTAAAAGAAGCCTTTACCACTGAAGTTCCCTCTTTGTCCTTCAAAAGACGGGTTCCTTTTTCAATTTTGAATGTAGCATTTCCATCGCGATTGGTTGATGCAGATCCTAGAAGTTCAGATTTCCCGTCAGCAGTGGTGAAAAAGTCAACCTTGGCCTGGAAAACAGGAATCGTTCCTGCTTCGCTTTCGCCAGTCAGTTTCACATTGAAAACTCGGCTATCATCGCTCGTTTTCAATTCTTTCAGTTCAAGTGCTGAGGTGGTATTCTGAGCCACGAGCTGAAAGGAGGCCATGATCGAACAAAGAAACAAGATCAGGCTTTGTCTTGACAATATGGATTTATAGCTCATTTGTTTCTTTTTTAAGTACAATCTGTTTTTTTATTGGATTGGTAACAGTGGCTTCATGATTATTCTGACCTTTTGCTAACTCAGCGCTCAGTTCAAGTTCTGCATCAGCAACCTCGGAAACCGGAATAATGGGAACAAATTTGGCCGCCAGTGTAAAAAGGAGGCAAAAAGTGCCGATACCTCCGAAAGTCAGACTCCATTCAATCCATGTTGCTTTATACAGGATCCACTCGGGACGGGTATCCTGTATAGGCATATAGGGTGTTTCAAGTGTTGGAACGACGATCAGATAACGGTTCATCCACAATGCAAGCACTGCTACGATGGCTGCAAAGGTGATGGTATTGATGGTCCTGAACCTTGGTATTCCCATGATGATGATCGGAAGCAATGTTCCTACATAATTGGAGAAGATAAATTGCCAGAAATATTGGGTAAAGAGAATCTGTATTAAGTTGTCGTCCAATTTCTTGGATCCGTACCATTTGGTGAGGTATTCGCTAAAGGTGAAATAGGCAAAAAACATGGCGAGAATCATCAAAATCATTCCGACGCCGACAAAATGCTGTTTGGTAATGTATTTCTCAAGATGATAGACCGATCTGAATACGCGCATCAGAATAATTATTACCCCTGCCCCTGAAAATACGGCTGCAATCACAAAGTAAGGACCAAATATGGTACTGTGCCATCCCGGCTGCAGGGTTACACTGAAAATCCATGCCAACACAGAGTAAACGATGATGGCGATCGCGATGATCATGGCCGACATGATGTTGGTCACATTTTTGATGCGTTTTCTTTGGGTGGGCGTATCGTGGTAACCTAGTGCCAGCGCCTTGTAAATATTAATCCTCCACTTGGGAAGTTTGGTGTCCCCGGAGTCTCTCAGCAGGGCAAAATCGCGGATAAATGAGAGATAGAGGTAGATCAAACATCCGAACAAGTCGGTGGTAATTGCGATAACGTCCCAGGTGATAGGAGATTGTATTCGGGGATACATAAACAAAAATGGTAACCGATCCAGTCTGCCAATACATAACAAGATATAAAGAGGGCCAATGAACAAGGCAATAATTGTTGTTAATTCAGCAATTCGAAGGATGGGGCCACGCCAGCTGGTTTTGAACAGGTGCATTGACCCTGAAACCAAGGCGCCCGCATAACTGATTCCCATGAAAAATATGAAATTGACGATGTAGATTCCCCATACGACATTGTCACGCATCCCTGTGATGATATGACCTTTAAGGATTTGCAGAACAAGGCAGTATATGCCTAGAAATATAGCTCCCAAAAGAAAGACGACCCATGCGTACCATACGAAGCTTGTTTTTTCGAGCTGTGGAAGGAACTCCTTCAACAGCTCCTGTTTTCTTTTGTTGCTTTCCATCTTTCCGGTTAGTTTTTATGCATTTTTTTCACATAAGGAACATCTTTGTAGCGCTGGTTGATTTCATCTTCATGGTCGAACCCGCGATCAACCGGGAATTGTCTGTTGACAGGTGGCAAATAATAGACACTTGGCTTGGTTCCAAGATCCTCCAGGTGACGGTAACCCGAACGTGAAGAGATCAATTCCGAGAAGCGAATAGTTTCCTCACCATTGGTAACAATGTCTTCGAGCTGATCGCCAAAATATATGACACCCATAGGACAGGCTGAAACGCAATGCGGCATCTTTCCATCCCTGATCATGTCGGGACAGAAATCACACTTACTCACGGTTCCCTCTTTCCCTGGGACACTGGTTTCGGGGGAGTAGGGCTGATCGACATGCAAATAGGGACTGTCGGCCCAATTGAACTGACGGGCAGAATAGGGACAGCCGGTCATGCAGAATTTGCATCCGATGCAACGTTCATTGTCGATCAGAACGATACCGTCCGATCTTTTGTAAGTTGCACCAACCGGACAAACACTTACACATAGCGGTTTATCACAATGAAAGCAGGGTTTGGGCATCCAATAAGGAGCGGCCTCTTCCGACTCCTGCATCAGATAAACCTTCATGAACTCCTGATGCGGGGGCAAATGATGGGCCTTTTGGCAATTCTCAACACATTTTCTTGCGTTTTTGCATTTGGCAAGATCAATGACCATGACAAATTTACGGTGTGGAATACCCTGGCGGGAGGCTTCCGGCGAAATATATTTTTCCATATAGTTGATCTTCTCTTTAGCTACTTTGACCAATTGTCCATCAGGAGATAACAGCGTGACCATCTCTCCGGTCTCCTTTTCGGGATCTACAGGAATATCGGCAAAAACTGTTTTAGCGGCTACTGCAGATAGTCCGGTAAGAAAGCTAACCCTCAGAAATTTTCTGCGGTTATTTTTTCTTTCGTTTTGTGAATTGTCCATAAGTAATTGAATATTAATTTATTGGCTAGTTTATCCTTTATCCTTTCAATATTCTCCTTCGTGGTAACCGGTAATAATTGATTTGAAATTGCTGTATGGTTTTGCTCCAAGCGTGCAGAAATAGAGGTGAATAATTAAAAATAGCGATAGAAGGAAACCTATTGTAATATGAATGATGTCAGTCACAAAAAAGGCATCTGAACCGAGTAATTGTCTGATAAAAGCGCCTGAAAACAACATGGGCAATCCGGTTAAGAAAATGAGGGGCATCAAAACATACATTGTCAGGAAATAGGTTATCTGCTGAATGGGATTGAATTTCATTTTCTTGGTAACAGGGAAGGGAGCAGTCTCATGTTTGAACATTCCATAGGTGTAGTACCTGAATTGTGCAACCAAACGATCTTTCAAACCTTTTAGCTGAATTCTGTAATGACGTCCGTTCTTCGAAATAGTATTGCCGATGATAAAAAGAAGGTAGTCGAAAATCAGGATAAATCCAGCTATGTTGTGCATGCTAACTGCCAGGTCAAAACGAAAAAGTGGGTTGAGGGGATCAGAATACTGCATGCTTAATCCGCTGATAATTAGTAAAATAATTAATATGGCATTCAAAAAGTGCCATATTCTTATCAAGCCTGGATAGAGGTATAATTTATTTTCCATGTTGTTATTTTTTTGTCAGTATTCGAAGAACTGCGTGAATGGAGATCCCTGCCAAAACCAACAGGAAGATGGCAATACTGATCTTGTTCAGATAAATATTCCTATTGGCTCCAATGACATATGAGGAATTGAGTATCACTTCATTGTCAAATCCCAGACCGGTCGCTTTGGACTTTAACTGGTATTGGTAGAGTGAACTCATCAGGATGGAGTTCTTGGAATGGCACTCCTGACAAAGTTTGACGGCCTTTTCCTTGGGTTGTATGTTGTGGGCCACAAGCAATGAATCTTTGACATGGGCATGACATTCGATGCACCGCACGTTCTGAAAATGGCGGGCCTGGTTGGGAAGCCAGTCGTGTTTGGCGATTATGTTTGGTTTTATGCTGTCGCTGATCAGCTCAAATTTATTGATGTTGTTGTGGCAGCTCAGACAAATGTTGTTATCGTAGGCAATGATCTTATTGATGACGGAGTCGTTGCGGGCACTGATCTTGTATGAGTGTGGTTCGTGGCAGGTCCAGCAGTTGAAGTCGCCGCCATGTTTGGTGGCATGTGTACTTAGGGCAAATTCTGCCTCAATTTTTTCAAATTGAAATTTGGCATATTTTTCATCACCTCCGTGACAGTCGATACAGATCATTTTCGGCTCCATTCGAACTTCAGCCGAATGCGGCCATTTGGCAAAGTCTTCTGAATGGCAGTCGGTACATTTAAAATTTTTGTGGTTGGATTGGTAGAACATGATGGTATCGATCCTCATCCCCGGTTCCATCTTGTGCTTTACCTGTTTTTTGGCGGCTGGATTGTCATAATTGAAATAGTTGTGTGCATGGCAATTTAAGCAGTGGTCGTTAGTCTTCTGGTTCTCTGTCTTTACGGGCTTTGCCTTCTCTTCAGCATGTAGGATGACAACTCCGGATAGCACAAATACCAGAAAGAGTCCACAGATTAGCTTAACAGCATACTTCATAATCATTTGAATTTAAAAATTAAAATTTGAGTCCACTCCGAAAAGTGTTTTTGTTTTTAATTAATTAATATTCAGATATA
>CAYHQN010000188.1:0-6266 GCA_964358545.1 uncultured Tangfeifania sp.
ACGGATAAGTTGATCGTCCCGCAATCCCGCCCGTCACTTGGCGTCAACCGTTATGGTGCATATTGAGAAACAGCGGAGCATATTCAACTTAAACCATTTTGAATCTTAAAATTTATTGTTATCTTTGAAGATAACATTTTGCTTATGCATAGGCAAATAATATTTCACGGAGACTACTTCACCGACTTTTATAAAGAGCTGGATATAAAGGTTAAACAGAAAGTTCAGTATGTACTTGAATTAATAAAGCAGGTTGACAGAGTCCCGGAAAAGTTTTTATCTCCTATGACAGGATATGATGGACTTTATGAAATACGAATTGAATAAAGAAAGAGTATTTTGAATCTAAAAAATATAAACATGACTGAATATAAAGGGATAAAAACATTTGATGAACTCATAGAAAAGGAGCACGGCAAAATTGGGACTGAAAGCCGAAATGAATATGAAGAAGGTGCTCAAATGTTCATCGTAAGCGAGATGCTTAAGGAAGCAAGAAAAACTGCGAATATGACTCAAGAACAACTTGCGATAAAAGCAGGAACCAAGAAAAGCTATATTTCAAAAATTGAAAACGCTAAAGGTAATATTCAATTATCGACACTGATTCGGATTTTCGAGAAGGGTCTAAATAAAAAAATCGGATTGACATTCTTGTAACCAATTACGCACCATAATAGCTTAGGCTTCGTGTGGTTGAGGCACCTGACCCAACATGAAGCCCTGTTGCACGAAATCCCCTCATGAATCCTAATTTTGCATCCGTTTTTTATGGGGGTTCAATTTTCCGGGGTGATTTTCTGATGGGATTGTCCCGTAACCTCGCTTTACCAACCAGCTCCTGCTTCTTTAAAAGATTCACTAAAAAGTTGTAAATTAGCCTCAAAATAGATGATTATGGATAAAGCTGTTATATTGAGGGATTTGAGAGATAATCTCAGAAAACAATATCAGGATTCCATTGCGAACGTTATATTATTTGGGTCTCAAGCGAAAGAGATGGCCAATGAGAGCTCAGATTTTGATATTCTAATTTTGCTTGATAAGGATTATTCAGGTAAGGATGAGAATATTATACTTGATATTTGCTATGAGATTGACCTAAAGTATAATATAATTATTGATGCGCATTTGCTTTCTTTAAAAGAATTAAAAACGATTAGAGGGAAACAGCCAATTTTTATTAACGCAATAAATTCCGGAATCTACGCATGAGTATAGATGAAAAAGATAGGCTCGAGTTGATTAAGTATAGATTGGATGAAGCCAAGGATACTATCGA
Source organism: uncultured Tangfeifania sp. (assembly GCA_964358545.1). Taxonomy (GTDB): domain Bacteria; phylum Bacteroidota; class Bacteroidia; order Bacteroidales; family Prolixibacteraceae; genus CAINVV01. Next base: position 1,283 of record CAYHQN010000188.1, read on the forward strand.
GGATGTGCAGTTATTAATCTCTAATGATCGATTACGTTCTGCAATAAACAGAATTTATTACGGCATGTTTTATTCACTCCTTGCTTTGGGCTTAAAATTTGAATTTGAGACTTCAAAACACCAGCAATTAATAGGATGGTTTAATAAGAACTTCATTAACGAAGGACTTATTGATACAAAATACGGTAAGATTATCAATAAAGCGCTTAATCGTAGGACAAAAGGGGATTATGATTCTTATGTTGAGTTTGAAAAGGAGATAGTTGTTGAGATGTTCGGGGAGATGAAGGATTTTATCAACGAAATAGAGGTATTCATAAAGAAGAAATAGCCAGCGTATAATAATGGGCGCTTCGTATAGTTGAAGGACAAAACCCAACATGAAGCCCTTTTCCACAAAATCCTCTCGCGAATCCTAATTTCGCATCCGTATTTTATGGGGTTTCAATTTTTCTGGGGTGATTTTCTGATGGAATTGCCCCGCCAACCTGACTTCATTGCAAGCATAAAAAACGACCGTGCAACGATTAATCCATATAATCGACGCAAAAAATACAACGATAAATTTTTAAATGCGACGAATAAATTGTATTTTCGTGGCAAAATGTGCAACGAATGAAAGCGTTTATACACCAATTGGATAATTGGCCAAATTTTTCATGGAAAATTGATGAGTTCATTAACTTATTAAGCGAAGTGAGAAATTTGCAAGGGCGGCTGTTCGGGAGGATGGAATCATTGGGATTTGAGCTAAGAAATGAAGCCATGCTTGAAACATTGACCCTTGATGTATTAAAATCAACAGAAATTGAGGGTGAAATATTAAATCCAGACCAGGTCCGTTCTTCCATAGCCAGAAGATTGGGAATGGAAATAGCTGGCTCAGTTGAGTCGGATAGAAATGTGGATGGGATGGTTGAAATGATGGTAGATGCGACACACAATTGTTTTAAACCGTTAACAGCAGAAAGGCTTTTTGATTGGCATGCCGCACTGTTCCCAACCGGCAGAAGTGGGATGTATAAAATTACGGTTGCCGGTTGGCGAAATGATACTACAGGCCCAATGCAAGTCGTATCCGGAGCTTTGGGAAAGGAAAAAATTCATTTTCAAGCCATTGATTCATCTTTGGTAGAAACTGAAATGAAGCGGTTTTTAGGCTGGTTTAGTAATAATGGGGGAATAGATTTGGTAATAAAAGCGGCTATTGCCCATTTGTGGTTTGTAACAATACACCCTTTTGACGATGGAAATGGTCGGATAACCAGGGTCCTGACGGATATGTTATTGGCACAATCAGATAAAAGCACACAGCGGTTTTATAGCATGTCGGCCCAAATCAGACTTGAAAGGAAGCAATACTATGAAATACTTGAAAAAACACAAAAGGGAAACCTTGATATAACCGACTGGATTAAATGGTTTTTAAGTTGTTTGATAAATGCGTTGAAATCTACTGATACCATATTGAACCGGGTTTTATTTAAAGCTGATTTTTGGAATAAGCATGCCAAAACATTAATCAACGAAAGACAAAAAAAGTTACTAAACAAAATTTTAGATGGGTTTGAAGGTAAGCTGACATCATCAAAATGGGCAAAAATTGCGAAATGTTCAAAAGACACAGCAATTAGGGACATTAATGATTTGATATACAAAAATATACTGCAAAAAGAAGAAGAAGGAGGAAGAAGTACAAATTACGAATTGAAATAAATCCAGCAGGCAATAACTAAGGCTTCGTGTGGTTGAGGGACGAAACCCAACATGAAGCCCTGTTGCACGAAATCGTAACGTTAGGGTAAACTGCTAATGTGATAATATTCAGTATATTTGTAAGAAAAATTGCAATGTGGGATAAACTTCACATATTAAGAGAACAATTTATTAATCAACGGATTATGGATTCGATTGATTATGAGAAATTTTGTATGATTTCAATTGTATATAATTCATCAAAAATTGAAGGATGTTCCCTGACTGAAACGGATACCAAAGTCTTACTGGAATATAATATTACTGCTCATGGCAAGCCATTAACAGATCATTTAATGGTTAAAGACCATTATAATGCTTTTCTGAAAATCAAACAGGATTCATTGATCAAACGAAAAATTTCTATTGATTTTATTAGAGAGATAAATGCACTGGTGATGAAATCAACAGGAGGATCAACAAGTACTATATCAGGCAATTTTGATACATCAACAGGAGATTTAAGATTGGCCCAGGTGTATGTTGACAAAAAGTATTTTCCAGATTTTGCTAAAGTACCAAAATTATTGCAAGATCTTGTGGATGAGATAAATAAAAGGATTGATAACGTTTCTGGGGATGAGATAATTAAATTGGCGGCAGATATTCATTACAATTTTGTAAACATTCATCCTTTTGGAGATGGTAATGGCAGAACAACCCGATTGTTAATGAATTATATTCAACTTTACCATAATGAACCTTTGATAAAAATATTTACCGAGGATAGGGCTGAATATATTGATTCGTTAAATGAAACGGAGGAAAAGGAAGATTTAAATATTTTTAGGGATTTTATTTGTTGTCAGCAGATTAAATTTTATGAATCAGAATTGATAAAGTTTAATAAAGGGAAGTCTGGATTTACACTTCTATTTTAGGACCACACCCGACCGGGTTTCTGAATATTCAGATAATAATGTAACTTTTTCAACAATTGTCAGTCTAACCATCCGTGATTGTTGGCCCTATGGGGTATTGTCATGTTGCAAATTATTCAAAATAAATATCTTTGGAGCCTTTAAAATTCAGAACCATTACCATGAAGAAAAGATTAACTGTTATTTCAATCTCAGCATTTATGATTGTAGCCACCCTGATGTCGTGCGTTGAACCGAAAAAAACCGCTTCGGTCCCTGCCATCGACCCTGCCAACCTGGACAAAACCGTTGTTCCGGGAAACGATTTTGATACCTATGCCAATGGCGGATGGAAGAAGCTCAATCCGTTACCTGCCGACCGCGGCCGTTTCGGATCGTTCGACAAACTGGCCGAAGTGGCCGAAAAACAGGTAAACGACCTGGTGAAAACCACTGCTGCTGCCAAAAACGAAAAAGGTTCTGTTCCGGATAAAATTGCCACCCTTTTCAACTCAGGCATGGATACTGCCAAAATTGAGAAGCAGGGACTCGAATTCATTACTCCTTATTTGAAGGAGATCGACCAAATCAATACGCCGGATGAGGTACAACAGGCAGTGATCCGTTTTCATCAGTACGGATTCTCTCCGCTGTTCGGCATCTATGGTTCGGCCGATGCCCGCAACAGCGCCATGGTGATTGCGCAACTGACGCAGGCCGGCATGGGCATGCCCGACAGGGACTATTACGTGAACGACGATCCAAGATCGGTCGATCTTCGCGCCAAATATGTTACCTACATGACCACCATGTTCAAACTGCTTGGCAATGACGACGCGACTTCTGCTGCGAATGCTCAAAAAGTAATGTCCCTCGAGACGCAGCTTGCCAAAGCATCCATGACACGCCTGGAACAACGCGATCCAAACAAGACTTACAACAAAGTTACAACCGCCGAGTTGGTTAAACTCTCACCCGTTTTCAACTGGAACCGTTATTTCGCTGAAATGGGACTTGGTGATCCGGGATCGGTCAACCTGAATCAGCCGATCTTTGTCAAAGAGATCAGCAACATGCTGGCAACCATTCCGGTAGAGGATTGGAAAATTTACCTCAAGTGGAACCTGATCAACGAAACTGCCTCTTACCTCTCTTCGGATTTTGTACAGGCCAGCTTTGATTTTTATGGCAAAGCGATGACGGGTACTGAGGTAATGCGTCCGCGATGGAAGCGGGTACTTGGCGTTACCAGCGGCGCTTTAAGTGAGGCCCTGGGACAACTCTATGTCAAAGCTTATTTTCCGCAGGCATCCAAAGACCGCATGATAAAATTGGTCGAAAACCTTCGTGTTTCCCTGGGCGAAAGAATTCAGAACCTCGAGTGGATGGGCCCTGAAACCAAACAAAAGGGGATTGAAAAACTTCATGCCATCAATGTGAAGATTGGTTATCCCGACAAGTGGAGAGACTATTCCGGATTGGAAATCAAGGACGATGCCTATGTTTTGAATGTTCTTCGGGCCAATAAATTTGAGACGGAGTATTTCCTTGGAAAGATCAACAAACCTGTCGACAAGCTGGAGTGGGGTATGTCACCGCAAACTGTCAATGCTTATTATAGTCCTTTCAAGAATGAGATCGTCTTCCCGGCAGCCATTCTTCAGTCACCTTTCTTCTTTAAAGACGGCGATGATGCTGTCAACTACGGCGCTATTGGCGTGGTCATCGGACATGAAATGTCGCACGGGTTTGACGACCAGGGACGCAAATTTGACAAAACAGGTAATCTGACCGACTGGTGGACTCCGGAAGATTCCAAAAGATTTGATGAGCGCACCAAGGTGCTGGTGGATCAGTACAATAAATTTGTGGTGCTGGACACCATCCACGCCAACGGACAACTCTGTCTGGGCGAAAATATTGCCGATCTTGGTGGCTTGAACATTTCACATCAGGCATTTCTGAAAGCCAATACACAGAAAGAGCCCATCGATGGTTTCACTCCTGAGCAACGCTTCTTCCTGGCTTATGCCCATGTGTGGGGACAAAATACCCGCGACAAGGAGATCCTTCGCCGCACCAAAGAGGATGTGCACTCGCTGGGCCGCTTCAGGGTACTGGGACCACTGCAGAACCTGCCGGAGTTTTATGCCGCATTTGATGTAAAAGAGGGACAGGCGATGTATCTGGCGCCGGAGAAAAGGGCGAAGATCTGGTAGGAACTCAAGTTTTTAAATTTTTAACCACAGTAGACACATAGATCACAATAGCGCTGCTATGTGTCCTATGTGTCTATTGTGGTTAATTTTTTACTATTATTTCTACTTTACCAAATTGAAAAAAGAGACGGTTTATTTTGTTATATGGCT
>CAYHQN010000189.1:0-6237 GCA_964358545.1 uncultured Tangfeifania sp.
CTCTTTCCCGCTTGAGCTCTCATTTTTGGCCGAAAGGTATGGCCAGTTGAAGAAGGACCTGGCCAACAGGGACCTGTTTCACCAGCACACCATTGCAGATTATTACTTCATGAAATCGCTTATTTTCGCCCAGAATACTCTGGCGCCGGATGAATACAACCTCTACCGCAATTTCTTCGACATCATCTACGAACGGCTGCCGAAGCCTGATCTGTTTGTTTACCTGCATCTGCCTGAAGAGTTGCTGATCGTCAACATCAGGAAGCGGGGCAGGGACTATGAACAGTCGATCGAGGCGGAATACCTGAAAAAAATCAGGGAAGGCTATTTTACATTTTTCTCACAGCAGGATGATTTTCCGGTTTTGATCGTCGATACCTCCGGAATCGATTTCGTGTCCTCCAACGAGCATTACAGGATGCTTCGGGATTTGGTAACCAGGCCCATCGACTGGACAGGTATCCGAAGGGAAATATTACAACCTGATTTTTAACAATTAACATATATTCACTATTTTCTTTAACAAATAATAGTACTTTTATTCACGAAATCTCAAATTATCAATTACAACTATTATTTATTAAAGGTCATTTTTATGAAGAAAATTAGTTTGATCGTGCCGCTGCTTATCGTATGCGGTGCTCTTGTTATCAGCGGATGTTCATCATTGAAAAAGATGCAGAAGAATGCTGGTTCTGTGACTTATACCGTAGTTCCTGAAGTGCTGGAAACACATGCGGGTAAAATTGATGCAACTGTCCAAAACCAGTATCCTGCCAAATATTTTGCGCCAAAAGTTACCTTAACTGTTACGCCGGTATTGAAATACAGTGGTGGCGAAACAGCAATGACACCTTACGTTGTCCAGGGTGAAAAGGTGAAAGCCAACAACAAGGTGATACCAAAGCTTGCCGGCGGAAGTGTCACTTACAAAGGATCCCTGCCCTATAACAAAGAGATGCAGCGTTCAGATCTTGAACTTCGCATAAAAGGGTCTCAAGGATCAAAAACAGTTGATTTCAAAGCTGTTATAGTAGCGAAAGGGGTGATTGCAACCTCCACTCTGGTCGACAACAGTCCGCTTGCCATTACAGGCTGGCAGAAAAAGGCCAATACCACAGGTATCTATGATCCGACTTTGGATAAATATCAAAGAATAGTTCCGGATGCATACATGGCCGACCTGATTTATCTGATCAATAGTTCGGAAGTAAGGACAAAAGAGTTGTCTAAAGCTGAAATTGCCCATCTGAACAAATACATCGTTGAAGCCTACAGTTCAGGAAACAAAGAGCTAAAAGGAGTTGAAGTATCGGCTTATGCTTCACCGGATGGTACAATGGACCTGAATTCAAAACTTGCCGGAAAACGTGAGGGTTCTGCCACTGGGGTAGTTGACAAGGACCTTAAAAAAAGGAAGGTAAAGACTGATGTCACCTCCAAAAATACCCCTGAAGACTGGGAAGGCTTCAAAGCCCTGATGGAGAAATCCAATATCCAGGACAAGGATCTGATTCTCCGTGTATTGGCTATGTATTCTGACCCAGAGGTTCGCGAGCGAGAGATCAAAAACCTTTCATCTGCATTTACAAAAGTAGCAGAAGAGATCTTACCACAATTGCGTCGTGCAAAGATTACCGCCAGTGTAAATTTGGTTGGTAAAACAGACGCTGAAATTGCCCGGCTGGCTGATTCGGATCCATCCAAATTGAACCAGGCAGAGTTACTTTACGCTGCCACCCTCACCAATGATCTTGCCAAACAAAAGGACATCTATACCAGCTTCACCAAAATCTATTCAGACGACTGGAGAGGTTTCAACAACTTGGGCTATGTGCAAATAACCGAAGGTGATTTTGCTGCGGCTGGAAATAATCTCCAGAAGGCCGACCAGTTGGATCCAAAAAATCCGATCGTTCAAAACAACCTCGGCTGCGTGGCATTGAAAAACGGTGATTATGCCAAAGCCGAAATTCTCTTCGGCGCTGCTACCGGTGCCGGGAAAGAGGTAAGGGAAAACATGGGTATCCTGAAAATCAAACAGGGAGATTACGACACTGCCGTGAAATATCTTGACGAACAGTCTACCTCTTATGCCAACCGTGCGCTTGCCCAACTGCTGAATGGAGACAACAACGGCGCACTGAAAACTTTGAACGCAGCTCCTGTCGAATCAGGACGTATCGCCTATCTGAAGGCTATTGTGTATGCCCGTACCGGCAAAACCAGCCCAATGTACGAAGCATTGGTCAATGCCTTTAAAAAGGATCCTGCCTACAAAGCGATCGCCCAAAATGATCGGGAATTTGACAAATATGCCAATGATCAAAATTTCAGGCTACTTTTCTAAGTAGAAGATTCGATATTGAATGACACAAAAAAGGCATCCTGCTGGGTGCCTTTTTTATTCAAGGAGAAAGTTTCCAAAGTTTTAGTTACGGGCAAAATTCGCTCGTAACTAAAACTTTGGAAACTTTTTTTCGCTAATATTTTTAGACCATTCTGTCCCGATACCACCGAAATCTACACCATGTATCGACCCGCAGTTTGCAAAAGATAAAATCCCCTTTCGATGACTTTGATGTTTAATTCAAACTATGTATATTCACACTAAATATAACACGCAACCAACCTTCCTCAACATTTCAAAAGTCACCATCTAAACGAAGACTTGTAGCGGGTACAAAGGAGTTAGCGTTCATGCTAAAAAAACAAACGACATCACTTTGAAATGAAACTTATTTATAATAAATAGACAGAATTTAATTGTTATTAAAAGAGAATCATTATCTTTGGAGAATATTTAGTTATGGAAATATCTGAAATTAGAAATGCGTTGATTGAAAGTGGATTGAAAGTAACACCTCAAAGAGTTGCTATATTAGAAGCTATTATTACTCTCAATAATCACCCAACAGCAGAAAATATAATTGACTTTATTAGGAAGAATCATCCAAATATTGCAACTGCAACTGTTTATAAAGTCCTCGATATTCTAGTAGAAAATAGCCTGATTAAAAAAGTAAAAACTGATAAAGATATTATGAGATATGATGCAGTTATGGAAAAGCATCATCATTTATATTGTTCTGAAACCGATAGAATTGAAGATTATATAGATGAAGAATTAAACAAACTAATTGATGAATATTTTATAAAAAAGAAAATTCAAGGGTTTCAAATAGAAGACATAAAATTACAGATAATAGGAAAATTTAAGAAAAACAAATAATAACCTTTAAAATAATTAACATGGAAGACAATTCTGAAAAAATCAGCAAATGTCCCGTAACCGGAGCTATAGGAAAACATAGTGTTGGCGGTAGCGGAACAAAAAACCGTGATTGGTGGCCAAATCAATTAAAATTGAACATTCTACGCCAGCACTCTTCAAAATCAAACCCAATGGGCGAAGAGTTTGATTATGCCAAAGAGTTCAAAAGTCTCGATTTGCAGGTAATTAAAAAAGACCTGCATATGTTAATGACTGACTCACAAGATTGGTGGCCTGCCGATTTCGGACATTATGGCCCGTTTTTTATTCGTATGGCCTGGCATAGTGCAGGTACATATCGCACAGGCGATGGGCGTGGCGGTGCTGGAGGCGGACAACAACGTTTTGCCCCGCTTAACAGTTGGCCGGATAATGTTAATCTTGATAAGGCTCGCAGACTGCTTTGGCCAATCAAGCAAAAATATGGTAAAAAAATATCATGGGCTGACCTTATGATTCTTACAGGCAATGTAGCATTGGAATCCATGGGATTCAAAACTTTTGGATTTGGTGGAGGACGTGAGGATGTTTGGGAACCGGAAGAAGATGTTTACTGGGGTTCAGAAAGCAAATGGTTAGAAAATGACGAGCGCAAACTCGATAAAACCGAAGTAGATAATCCGCTTGCTGCCATTCAAATGGGGCTTATTTATGTAAATCCCGAAGGCCCAAACGGAAATCCAGACCCACTTGCAGCAGCAAATGACATCCGAAATACTTTTGCCCGTATGGCCATGAACGATGAAGAAACCGTGGCACTTATCGCAGGAGGCCATACCTTTGGCAAAACCCACGGAGCAGGAGATGCTGCACTTGTTGGAGCTGAACCTGAAGCTGCCGACATTGAAGAACAAGGCTTGGGTTGGAAAAGCAAGTTTGGCTCAGGAAAAGGAGGCGACACAATTTCCAGTGGTTTGGAAGTTACATGGACACAGACTCCCGCCAAGTGGAGTTTTTACTTCTTTGAAAACCTGTTTAAATGCGAATGGGAACTAACCAAAAGCCCTGCCGGAGCGCATCAGTGGGTAGCAAAAAATGCCGGTGATGTTATTCCCGATGCACACGATGCAACTAAAAAGCATGCTCCAACCATGCTTACTACCGACCTTTCATTGCGTTTCGACCCCATTTATGAAAAAATCTCAAGACGTTTCTATGAACATCCGCTTGAATTTGCAGATGCCTTTGCCCGTGCATGGTTTAAATTAACTCATAGAGATATGGGGCCAATCACACGTTATTTAGGCTCCGAAGTGCCAAAAGAAGAACTTATATGGCAAGACCCAATTCCTGCTGTTAATCATCCGTTGATTGACGAAAAAGATATAGCCGACTTAAAAGCCAAAGTTTTAAAATCAGGACTTTCGGTTTCTCAATTGGTATCAACGGCGTGGGCTTCGGCCTCTACATTTCGTGGGTCTGACAAACGTGGTGGCGCAAACGGCGCACGGATTCGCCTTGCTCCGCAAAAGGACTGGGTTGTTAACAACCCTTCTCAATTAGCAAAGGTTTTAGAAAAACTGGAAGCTATTCAAAAGGAATTCAACACCGCCTCAAAAAACGGGAAAAAAGTTTCACTTGCCGACCTTATTGTAATGGCAGGTTGCGCAGGTGTCGAAAAAGCCGCAAAAGATGCTGGTAGTAGTATTGCAGTCCCTTTCACTCCGGGGCGTATGGATGGTTCACAAGAACAAACCGACGTTGAATCGTTCAGCGTATTGGAACCTGCTGCCGACGGCTTCCGCAATTATCTCAAAACAAAATACAAAGTATCAACCGAAGAATTGTTGATTGATAAAGCACAATTACTTACATTAACTGCACCCGAAATGACCGTGCTTATAGGTGGTATGCGTGTATTGAGCACAAATTTTGACAATTCCAAACATGGTATTTTTACAAAAAACCCAGAAGTGCTTACCAACGATTTCTTTGTCAACCTACTCGACATGAGCACGGCATGGATGCCTGCATCTGAAGACAAAGAGAAATTTGATGGTCGTGACCGGAAAACAGGAGAAATAAAATGGACTGCTACCCGAGCCGACCTTATCTTTGGTTCAAATTCAGAACTTAGGGCACTTGCCGAAGTTTACGGAAGTTCAGATGCACAAGATAAATTTGTAACTGATTTTGTGGAAGCATGGAACAAAGTAATGAACCTTGACCGTTTTGATTTGGTTTGATTTTTAATGAAAAATAATTAAATATAATAAACATGGGAAAACAAGGAATTAAAATTTCATCTGTTGATGTAAATGAACTTATAAAAATGCTAAATGCAGCACTTTCAGAAGAATGGCTTGCGTATTATCAATATTGGATTGGTGCAAGGTTAATGGAAGGTCCAATGAGAAGTGAAGTAGAACCTGAACTTTTACTACATGCTGACCAAGAATTAGGACATGCTCTTTTAGTTGTTAATAGAATTATTCAATTAGGAGGTACTCCCGTTATAAATCCTACAGAGTGGACAAAGTTAGCTCGTTGTTCTTACGATGAACCTTCTGACCCTTATATTGAGGTTATCTTAGAGCAAAACTTAAAAGGGGAAAGATGTGCAATTCAAAGGTATCAGGAAATTGCCGATTTCACAAATGGCAAAGACCATTCAACGCATCAAATGGCTGTTCAAATCCTTAACGAAGAACTTGAACATGAAAACGACATCGAAGATTGGATAAACGACATTACTCGAATGAAAGAAGAATGGGAAAAAATCAGAATGTAAAACAATGGTAAAAAGCACGAAACGCTAACACGCGGTATAGCCAATAAGGGTTTCAGTGGTATGCATAGGGTTGTAGCCCGCTTCAACTTTTCTTGTACCTTGATAGGAAATCGCCCGCAATCCCTTACTGGCCATACCGCAAAACGTGTGTGTCTTGAATCAACCTGAGAAATTGGGAAGAATGCTGTACAAAAGATGGAAGCCCTTTAGCGATGATGAAACGAAAGCCGAA
>CAYHQN010000190.1:0-6159 GCA_964358545.1 uncultured Tangfeifania sp.
TTAGCTGGAGGGGGGGCGGGGGCTCGCAAGTTCTAATCTTGTCACCCCTACAATTTGAAAATCAAGTGGTTAGATAGGGATATCTGACCCTTATTTTTTTTGCTAATTTGTAACCGGAAATGGAAGGAACATATAATGGCATATAAAGGATTTGTACTGTTAATATCGTCGCTATTGGTGATTGTATTCTTGGGATTTTGGGGATGTAAAAAAGAGACCACAATAGTGCCTGCAACTGTGAAAGATACGATCATCAACGGACAAAGAATACTGACATTTTCCGGTTACTCCTGGTTGGTTGAAAATTCTGCTGAAATGACCGAAGGTCCCGGGCCAAACTTTTTCTCTGATTCAAAAGAAAATGTATGGTTTGACCAAAATGGCAGACTGCATTTGAAAATTATAAATCGGAACAACAAGTGGTACTGCGCGAAAGTAACTATGATCAAATCGCTTAGCTATGGAAGATATGTTTTTTATCTTGATAGCCGGATAGACAATTTTGACAAGAATGTAGTAGCCGGACTATTTTCTTACAGGACTGACCTTCAGGAGATTGATATTGAATTTTCCAGGTGGGGCACTGCCGGGAATAAAAATGCCCAATATTCTGTTCAACCCTCTTATTTAGCCGGGAATAAGAATGCATTTGGTATGAATCTTACAGGCACGCAATCAACGCATTGGTTCAACTGGCAAAAAAATCAGATCGACTTCGCCAGCATCCGGGGACATTCGTCCTCCTTACCATCAGCAGCCAATATCCTACAGCAATGGCAATATAACGGCAGCAATATTCCGACTGACTCAAATGAGACAGTTAAAATTAATCTTTGGCTTTACCAGGGTATTCCACCCTCCGACCAACAAGAGGCCGAAATGGTCATTTCAGGTTTTGAGTTTTTGTAATGACTTCATAACTGCCTTAAAAAAATAGCCCAAATGGGCTATTTTTTTAAGGCACATAATCTTTACCTTTATTCAGCTAAAAGTTCGTTTTGTGTAATCAGGCTGGGCTTTTAGCAGGATTACTGCAAATTGAATTTCTCCTCCCCTGTTTCGTGACCGAAATCTGAAGAAATTTAGTGCATTTTATCCTTTTCTGCGTTCAGTGAAATTAGAATCAGGGAATACTGAAGAGATAGATGAACAGGTTAAATGCCAATCATGTGACCTGTTCTATAACAGAAAGAGATATTTTCTTTCATGTTTGTGCAAATTAAATTCAGATATAATCAATTCAATTTTAATTAATTAAACAGGCTTCCCATGAAAAAAACCTTGTATATCTGCATCTCATTACTCGTTATAGTCGGATGCAAAAAAGTAGTTACCAAAGTGGCCCCGACAGTCAGTACGGTACCTTCTTCCTACACCATCACTGCCACAACTGCTACCATTGGCGGCAGCATCACCGACGATGGTGGTGATCCAATTACAGCAAGAGGTGTTGTGTATGGTTTGAGTCCAAACCCAACCATTGCAGACGGCAAGACCTCTGACGGTACAGGGATAGGTACATATACAAGTATAGTAAGTGGGCTATCACCAGGAAAAACCTACTATTTCAGGACCTATGCGACCAATAGTACGGGTACATCCTACGGAGATCAGCTTACACTGACAACCCAGGCTGTTTTATCTACCATTACCACTACAGCGGCATCGGCAATTACCTCTACGACTGCAACCAGTGGTGGCAATATTACCGCGGATGGGGGCTCTGCCATTACCGCACGTGGCGTTTGCTGGGGGACAGCAGCCAATCCAACCACTTCCAATTCAAAAACAACGGACGGTACCGGTATAGGTTCATTCACCAGTGCAATAACCGGATTATCACCAAATACAGTTTATTATGTCCGGGCCTATGCAACCAACAGCATTGGTACCGCATATGGAACCCAGATAACTATTACAACATTAGCAACTACACCTACTTTGGTAACCAATTCAATGACAAATGTTACTGCCACTACCGCAACAAGTGGTGGAAATATATCGCTTGATGGTGGCGCTTCAATCACTTCCCGTGGCGTTTGCTGGAGCCTAAGCAGTGGTCCTACCATTGCCCTTACAACCAAAACTAGTGACGGTACAGGGACAGGAAACTTTACCAGTAATATTACCGGACTTTCTGCAAATACTACTTACTACATCAGAGCATATGCAACCAATAGTGCCGGCACTTCTTACGGAGCAGAATTATCATTTAAAACTGCCGTAGGGGTTCCTGTACTTACAACGACTGCAGCTTCTTTAATTACCTCTGGTACAATTACTACTGGAGGAAATATCACGGCGGATGGTGGAGGTGCTATTACAGCCAGAGGTGTTTGCTGGAGTACCGGCACTGGGCCAACCATTGCACTGACAACCAAAACAAGTGATGGTACAGGGACGGGATCGTTCACCAGTAATATTACAGGATTGGCAACGAATACGCTCTATTATATAAGGGCTTATGCCACCAACAGTGCCGGAACATCCTATGGAAATGAGATAACAGCAAATACATTGAGTCAGGATATTAAAAATATTGTTCCGGATAATATTCTAATTATTATCTCCAACTTAGGAATGCCAATGTTCGCTGGAAAGACGCCTCCGCAAATATCAAATTTCTACAAATTGTCACCTAACGCATTGTTTAATTCCAATGTTCCAAATGATTATGCCAAAGGATCAACATTCTATCCCCTCAACTTCCATTTTTACAACCAGAACAACACACTTCTTACCATCAATTTGGATTATGTAGAAATTGGATCAGGTGGTGGTAGCGGATCTGGCAAAGAGGCTTTTCTCTCAGGAAGCGGAAACAACTTTTCTGCATTTCTTAAAGTGAATTATACGGCCTCAGGACAAACATGTGATATGATTACCATCTACTCCGGTACAATAACGAGTACTGGAATAAAAGATCTCTATTATGCACTATTTATGGTTGATGACCATGGCGATCCCGGCAATCTATGGATTGCAAACGGTACGGGACGTGTTTTCTATGATCAAGATGGTATGGGTTCGATTATTCAAAGCCTTTCCTCACAGAATTTTGGAATCAATTTGGGTACAATGGCAACACCGGCTTCCACTACTATTATAGGAAAATAAACTGTATAACTAAATAGCAACTCTCTAATTTAAAGGACGGGGAATTATTACCCCGTCCTTTTTTGTAATCTTTCATCGACTATTCCGTAAATTGAATAAAACTACTGTCCCTGCTACTACCTGATACTATATAAATATGAAGAATATCCCTTATTATTCATTACTTATTTTCTTTGCTGCCTTATTAAACCTGAACAATCCACAGTAGCTTCTTTTTTGAAATATTCAGGTTATACGACTGGTGTTGTGGGCAAATGGCAGCTTGGCCTTGGTGAAGGAGGTTTTAACAAACAAGCATAGACCTGATGGCCACACTCTCCGCATTGGTTAACCGCCATCTTCCTGCCGGTTCAGCGCCCGATAGTTACAACGAATTGAGCGTCTGGCTTGGCAACTCAACCCGCAACCGTGATTTTATGGTGGGGCAATCCATCGGAACCCTCTCTGTCATTGAACGGTTTTACAAATACATTGAACCCTGCCCTGGACCGCTTAGAGAGGTTTACTCCAAAATTGAACTGGGAAATGATCCGGATCTGCAATTATACAATATCAAAGAAGACACAGGGGAACAAAGGAATCTTGCCAGGCAATATCCTGCAAAGGTGAAGGCTCTTGAGGAAAAATTAAAGGATATAAAGACAGGTAAATTTGTGCGACCGGGAATTAATGAACCAAAAGAAAAAATAGAATATAGGCTGTCAAAGTTGAAGCACAACGAATGACCAGTAAACATTGGACAATTGCCTAAATCTTCCTTATTTACACTTTTTATAAACAGCTGTCTTAATTGACATTTATCAATTAATTTTTATCTTTGTGTCAAATAATATTGTTGTCTATGTCAGAGATGAAGGATCCAGCTATATGTGGGGATTGTGCCGGATGCAAGTATGACTGCTGTTTCAGTAATCGTCACTGCGGAGACTCACATATTTTTGGTTTACTTACACACGAAGAGCTACACGCCTTGATGGACAATAAACGTCAGATCCATTTCCGACCCGGTGAAACTATCCTGAAACAAAATACTCCCCTCACCCACCTGGTATGCATAAAGGGTGGTTTGGCAAAAGTTGTTTCAGAAGATCCTAAAGGGAAAAACCTGATTCTACAAATTATTAAATCCAATAGCATTTTTACCGCGGGCGGTTCAATTGTTGATGACTTCAGACATTTTACCGTGGCCGCCATTACTGATGTCGACTGTTGTTTCATAGATACAAGCCGACTCTATAACACCCTGACCAAAAACAGCGCTTTTGCCATCGAATTACTGAAACACAGCAACAACCAGCATCTAAAAATGCTAAGTACGCTTATTAACCTTTCGAACAAATACATGCCAGGTAGGGTAGCCGACACGCTCCTATATCTTAAAAACAATATTTTCGAGACAAACCCCTACGATTTTATCCTCTCCAAACAGGAATTGGCAGATATGTCCGGAATGACCAAAGAGAGTTTCATCAGAAGCCTGAAAGAGTTCGAAGACTCAGGGCTGATACACCACTCCCGCAACACCATCGAAATCCTCAAAGAAAGCGAGCTGATCGAAATCAGCAAAAATGGCTAATTGATATATGTCAATTATTTTCATGACATATATGCGCGCCAATTCTGCTAAATGCATTTATTGACATGTCAATAAATAGACATGTATACCACCTTGCATATTTAACATTTTTTAATCTTTACAAGGCGAATAAATGGACGAACTGAACCTGTTCGTTTAAAAATATTTTTTTCAATTTTAACTTTTCAAACTCTATGAAACTTCAAAGATCTTTTAAATTGTCAATTTTTGCATAGGCATTGATGTCATTTGGTGCAGCCTGTGTCAAAGAAGGCCCTCCCGGTAAAGATGGAACAAATGGTACCAATGGGGCTACCGGTGCAGCCGGTAAATATGCCAATTCTACTTGTCTGACCTGCCACTCAACAGCCAACATGACTGCCAAAGATGAACAGTACAAGTTATCCAAACACTTTTATGGTACGACGAGCGCCAGAAATGGCAAGTATTGCGCAAGATGCCACACAAATCAGGGTTTCAAGGAAATTACTTCACAGGATAAATTCTTCGTGTCAAACGATATCCCAAATGCGACAAGGATTACCTGCGAAACTTGCCACTCACACACCACATTTGAATTTGGTACCGACAACGGTCCCCTGATTCTTACAACAACCGATCCAATCTACCTGAATTATTTCAATATCGCAAAAACACAGGATTTTGGAAAAGTTAACAACTTGTGCTGCACATGTCACCAAATCCGTGGCGTAACCAGTGTAAACTATACCGATGCAAACGGAAAAGTTCAAACTTTTAACCAGCTTCCTTACTTCCCGCTCGACGCATCCAAACAAAACAGCACTGTTAAGTACACCGTAGGAACAAACTTCTCAGTTCATGATGGTAACCAGTCCAATCTTTTCGCCGGTATCAATGGCTATGAATTTTCTGGCAAGACCTACACAAGAACCTGGAAACACTCAACAAATGATTGTACCGATTGCCACATGAATACATGGGATGCCACAACCAAAACCGGAGGACATTCACTGATTGTAAACAAAGCAGCTTGTACAACCTGTCACAGTGGAGTTGATAAATTAACGCCTATTCAAACTGAAATCGATGGTCTTCGCAAACAATTGGGTGAAGAGCTGGTGAAGAAGAAACTGTTCAAGAAAACCACCAATGCAACGACCGGAGCAATCTCGTATAGTGCCGTTCCGTCCCACGATTTCTACGGAACTCTTTTCCCAACGACTCAAAGCACAACACTGTTTGCCACAGCTTTGGTTGCAGCTAACACAATCAATGTAGGCCCTCCGTCCTCAACATCATCTGCCACCGGCATCGTGACCTATGCCAACAACGTCACAATGGCAGTTGATACCGATTGGGCAAACAGAATTGGCCGTGAGTGGGAATATGGTGAACTGGGTGCCGCTTCATCGTAAAAGAGGAGTTGGCGCCGGTAGATCCTACTGTGGACATTCTGTTCGCAACACAGATCGCCCCGATTTTTG
>CAYHQN010000191.1:0-6108 GCA_964358545.1 uncultured Tangfeifania sp.
TGTTTGAAATGTTTGAAATGTTTGAAATGTTTGAAATGTTTGAAATGTTTGAAATTTTCGAACCCTATAAACCCTTCAAACAATTTTTAAACCACATTACCATTTCAAACAACTCCGTAGACCCTTCGACCCTTCGACTTCGCTCAGGGACCGGTAACTTTTTAAACCCTTCAAACAATATAAACATTTCAAACCCTTCAAACTAACTAGCAGTTCTTCAGCGCCTCAATCGTTGCTTTCGGATCAGCAGAACTGAATATGAAGTTTCCGGCTACGAGCACGTCGGCCCCGGCCATGAATAGTTGTCTGCCTGTATTCAGGTTTACCCCTCCGTCGACCTCAATAAGGGCGTTGGGCGCAAGGGTATTCACCATTTGCCGCAGGGTTACAAGCCTTTTGTAGCTTCCGGGGATGAATTTTTGTCCGCCGAAACCGGGATTAACCGTCATCAGCAGAATCAGGTCCAGGTCGTGCATGATGTCAATCAGCATTTGTACAGGGGTATGCGGATTGATGGCAACCCCTGCCTTCATGCCCATTTCGCGGATGGCACCAATTGTGCGGTGAAGGTGAGGGCATGTTTCATAATGCACCGTCAGAATATCGGCGCCGGCCTCTTTGAACCGTTCCAGGTAACGATCAGGATCAGAGATCATCAAGTGAACATCCAGCGGCTTCCCTGCAACCTTTTTGATCTGTTCGATCACAGGAAGTCCGAATGAGATGTTGGGCACAAAATGTCCGTCCATCACATCACAGTGAATCCAGTCGGCTACGCTCTGGTTAACCATTTGGATATCGTCACCAAGCCGCGTAAAATCGGCTGCCAGTAGGGAAGGTGCAATCAAATGCTTCACAACAGGTTATATAAAGTAATTACAAATTACAGATTACAAATTACAAATTGGAATGCATTGATTGTGAGTGGAAAGATATTCTTCCTGCAACAATAAATGTCTCCGGTAACTTGTTGAAACAAATATAGCCTGTTTTGGTTAGATGTCAGCCTAGGAAAGGTTTTAAAATTGATCGAAATTGTACGTTCTTTAATTTTCTGATGCTATTATCCTTGATCTGTCTAATCCGTTCGCGGGTTAGGCCAAACCTGAGGCTAATGTCATCAAGTGCCAAAGCCGGATTATCGTTTAATCCGTAATAGGAAGAGAGGATGGCGGCTTCACGGCCATCCAGTTTACTCAACAGTCGTTTAATCTCAATTTTCAGGGAGGTTTCTAACAAGCCATTGTCGGGGCTAGGTGAGAAATCGTTTTTATATAAATCATACTGACTGTTTCCATTTTCTTCATCATCATAGAGCGGAGCATCCAGGGAGAGGTGATATCCGCTGGTTTGAAGTGTCTGATCGACCGTTAGGACGCTCATCTCCAGAATTGATGCAATTTCCTCTGCGGTTGGATCTCTTTGAAATTCCTGCTCCAATTGTGCAAAGGTGCGGTTGATCTTATTCAGGTTATCAACTTGATTTTGAGGCAATTTTACCAACCTGGCCTGTTCTGCAATGGCCTGAAGGATGGCCTGCCGAATCCACCAAACTGCGTATGAGATAAACTTGAATCCCTTGGTCTCATCAAACCTTTGCGCAGCTTTGATCAATCCGAGGTTTCCTTCATTGATCAGGTCTGATAACGGAAGACCCTGATTCTGATACTGTTTTGCCACGGAAATGACAAACCTAAGGTTGCATTTGATCAGCGCGTTAAGAGCGGAGTGGTTTCCGGCCCTTACCTGCTGCGACAAAAAAATCTCTTCGTCACAGCTAAGCAATCTTAACTTCCCGATTTCGAGAAGATACTTATCCAGAGAGGATTCCTCCCTGTTGGTAATCTGTTTAATTATCCTGAGCTGTCTCATAATTTCTTTTGATGCGCTCCGACAATGAAAATTGAAGCCTCATTGAAAGCATTACTGCCTCCAATTCTAAAAACCAAGATTATAACAATATTAACCAAAAAAAAGGAGTTTCGGAAAAAATAAGGATGTTTTTTTCACTCAGGATTCAACTAAATTCACATTTTCTTCAGTGAAATCCTCTTTTAAAAAAAATTATGATAATCGGATATATTTTGTCTCAAAAGAATGCAACCCAATAGTTCAATATTTATGTTTTGTTACTTTTTTTTGAGTTTTATGAATTTTTAGGAATTTGAAGCAATTTCAGCCTTAAAAATTTCTGTTTTTTCTTAATTTTTGTCGTATGATGTCAATTTTCATTAAAACAATCAGGGAAATTTTGAATCCGAAAGGCATTTTTTTTCATTTTTGGAATATAAGTTGCTGAATAAAACATTTTAACAACGACATTTTTTGTGAATTAAAATCAAATAGCTACATTTGCTGCGGATTTAGATCAGCGATCTGACACATAATCTTCAATTATCCCTGTTATCTCTTCCTAAGTTATTTTATTATAGTATTAAAATCTTCAACATTTTGTTGCTCTTTGCAGCATCTGTTTCGATTACAAATCAGCAAAAATCATGTACGACATCCTGGAACTGAGCAAGAAACTCTTGCCGGAATTGCGCGAAATTGGTAAGGAATTAAATATCAAGCGCATCGAGTCTTTTAAGAAACAAGACCTTATTTATGTAATCCTTGATACTCAGGCTATCAGAGATTCAGTTATTAAAACGCCTGAAAAAAAGGCGGCGCCCAAAGAGGCCCCGGCCCCTAAAATTCCGAAAGTGAAGGTAGAAGTGAAACCACCTTCCGAGAAGAAAATCATTCGCATTGTCAAGAAATCGGGCGATATGCAGAATATAGAAGCTCCGTCTGCGCCCGTGGTTGATCAGGAAAGCGCTGCACCTATCGAAGAAAAGGATCTCTTCTCTTCTGAAGTTGTTGCCGAACAGTTGGAACCAACTCCTATCGAAAAGCCATTTCATGCCAAAGGAGACAAAGTCCGGAAAGAGCCGATCCAGCAAAAGGAACGCAGGCCCCGTGTGTTACGCAGTGAGTCAGCAATCCTCTCTGTAAGTTCTGTAGCAGCTGCTCCCATTGAGGGTGAAGAGCCTGAGGTTAACGTTGTTGTAAAGAGTGAAGGTGAAACAACCGAATCCCGTCCGGAGGAGAAAAGAGCTCCCATCATCAAGAACCTTCAGAAAAAGGAGTTCACCCCAGGCCAACAGTTTGCTCCGAAAAACGGGAATGGACAACAGCCATCCCAACTGAAGCAGGCAGAAGCAAAAGAGGCGGAAAAATCCTACGATTTTGAAGGAGTGATAAGCCAAACGGGTGTACTGGAGATCATGCAGGAGGGGTACGGATTCCTTCGCTCTTCAGATTACAACTATTTGACTTCACCCGATGATATATATGTATCCCAGTCGCAAATCAAATTGTTTGGCCTGAAGACAGGTGATACGGTTCATGGCATCATCCGCCCGCCTAAAGAGGGAGAGAAATATTTCCCATTGGTCAAAGTGGTCGAGATCAATGGCCGTAGTCCGGAATACATCCGCGACAGGGTGCCATTCGAACACCTTACCCCGCTCTTTCCGGACGAAAAATTCAACATCGCCGGGAAAGCCAGCAGCATCTCCTCCAGGGTGGTCGACATGTTTGCCCCTATCGGGAAAGGTCAACGCGGATTGATCGTGGCCCAGCCAAAGACCGGTAAAACCATGTTGCTGAAAGACATTGCCAATGCCATCGCAGCCAACCATCCCGAAGTATACATGATCATCCTGTTGATCGACGAACGTCCGGAAGAGGTAACCGATATGGCCAGAAGTGTCAACGCTGAGGTGATCTCCTCTACCTTCGACGAGCCTGCAGAACGCCACGTACGCATCGCCAACATGGTGCTCGAAAAAGCCAAAAGGCTCGTTGAGTGCGGTCACGATGTTGTCATCCTGCTTGACTCTATCACCCGTCTGGCCCGTGCCTACAACACAGTAGCTCCGGCTTCGGGTAAAGTACTTTCGGGAGGTGTCGATGCCAATGCGTTGCACAAACCCAAACGCTTCTTCGGAGCAGCCCGCAACATCGAAGAGGGCGGTTCGCTTACCATTTTGGCCACGGCCCTGACCGATACCGGTTCCAAGATGGATGACGTGATCTTCGAAGAGTTCAAAGGAACCGGAAACATGGAGCTGCAGCTCGACCGTAAATTGTCGAACCGCCGTGTTTTCCCATCTGTCGATATTCTGGCCTCCAGCACCCGTCGCGAAGACCTGCTGCTTGAAAAGGCGATGCTCGACAAGATCTGGGTTCTCCGCAATTTCCTTAACGGCATGAATTCTGTTGAGGCAATGGAGTTTGTACGGGACCGTTTGTCCAAAACCAATTCGAATGAGGAGTTTATTATATCTATGAACTAAAATTAGTGAGTGACTAGAGTGAACTAAAGTGACTAAAGTGCCTAAAGTTTTACTAAAAAAGTGCCTTAAGTAAGAAAATCCCTAAACTTTAGGCACTTTTTTAGTAAAATTTAGATAAGTGACAACGGTTTGCTTCGCTACCAATTACATATTTTATATTTGCTTGATTATCAACAGATTGCTTCGTCATTGCGACCGCGAGGCACGAGCGGGAAGCAATCTGTTGCCTTTCCACCCTTCACGATACAGTAACTACCATCACTGTAAACACTGCCTGTCCCGATTTTTCATCGGGAAGGAACGAAGTGTGAAGCAATCTCAAGCTAGCTGTTCAAATCATGGTTATGCGTAAGTACTTTAGGCATTTTAGGCACTTTAGCGCACTTTAGGCACTCCTATTTTTAACAAGTATAAATAGCACTCATCCCTAAAAATTGTCACATAGAGATTACATTATCTTCTAAATTCTGCTTATTTTTGTTGTTTCAAACAAATTTGAGGTGGAACATTTTTTCGAATCGCATAAACTTTTGGTCAATGCCGGCGATAACTGGATCGTCAGGGAGCTTTACCATGAGATCGACTGGAGTGCCAGGATCATCGGGATCAAAGGGTTTCGCGGCGTCGGGAAAACTACCTTTCTTCTCAACTTTATCCGTGAGCAGTATGGCGATTCCCGCGATTGTCTTTATGTAAATCTTAACGACTTCTACTTCTCCAAGAGACGTATCTTCTCCTTTGCAGACGAGTTTTACAAACGGGGAGGAAAAGTTTTGGTGCTGGATCAGATCCACAAATACCCCGACTGGTCGAACGAGTTGCGTCAGTGTTATGACGAACTTCCCGGACTGCAGCTAATCTTCAGCAGCTCACCGGTATTGCGGATCTTCGAAGGCAACAACAATTTGAAAGACATTGCCAATATTTACCACCTCGAAGGACTCTCTTTCCGGGAATTTCTGAATTACAGGTCGGGCAGTAATTTCGGCAAACTTTCGCTTACAGATATCCTGGTAAGGCACAAGGAGATTGTTCCCGATATTATCCGCGATGTGCGCCCTTTGGCTTATTTTCCCGAGTACCTGAAAAGTGGGTATTATCCCTATTTTATCAGGAATCATGAATTTTACAGCGAGAGTTTATTACGCCATGTGAACCTGGCCCTGGAGATTGACGTGACTTATTTCAACCAGATTGAGCTAAAATATCTGCCAAAATTGCGGAAACTTTTACAATTGATAGGTGCGCAAATGCCTTTCTCACCCAATGTCAGCAAAATAAGCGCCGAAATTGAGACCTCCCGTACGACAGTACTGAACTATCTCAACTACCTGAAGGATGCCAGGCTGATCGATCTGCTTTTCGAAAACGGAAACAACGGTCAGTTGCAAAAGCCAGAGGTAGTCTATCTTCACAATACCAATTTGCTCCACATCATTGCCCCAGATAACATCAACAACCGAAACCTGCGAACCACCTTCTTTTACAATCAGGTCGGTTACCAGAATAGTGTGAAATCCTCCAAATCTAGCGATTTCCGCGTGAACGATCTGTATGAATTTGTTGTAGGGGGAAAGTACACGCAGACGGAAGGTGAAAATTGTTTCGCAGCCGTGGATATGATCGAAACCGGCGAAGGGAATGTGGTGCCGTTGTGGTTGTTTGGGTTCCTTTACTAGCAGAGGGCAGAGAGCATGGGGCATGGGGCAGAGGGCAGAGAGCATGGGGCAGAGGGCATTGGGCAGAGAGCATGGGGCTGCGAGCA
>CAYHQN010000192.1:0-6095 GCA_964358545.1 uncultured Tangfeifania sp.
TTACGACATCTATGTTGGAAAGACAATGGAATTCAAAGTTGTTAAAATCAACCATGAATTCAGAAACGTTGTGGTTTCTCACAAAGCGCTTATCGAGGCTGAGTTGGAACAACAGAAGAAAGACATCATCTCCAAGCTTGAAAAAGGACAGGTTCTCGAAGGAACAGTTAAAAACATCACCTCTTATGGTGTATTCATCGACCTGGGCGGCGTAGATGGTTTGATTCACATCACAGACCTTAGCTGGGGCCGCGTAGCTCATCCGAACGAAATAGTTCAGCTGGATGAAAAAATCAACGTGGTTATTCTTGACTTCGATGATGAGAAGAAGAGAATCGCCCTTGGTTTGAAGCAACTTGCATCTCACCCATGGGACAATGTTAGCGCTGATCTCAAAGTTGGTGATGTTGTTAAAGGTAAAGTTGTAGTTATCGCCGATTACGGCGCATTCATCGAAATCGCTCCCGGTGTGGAAGGTTTGATCCACGTTTCAGAAATGAGCTGGTCACAACACTTGCGTTCTGCCCAGGATTTCCTGAAAGTAGGCGAAGAGGTTGAAGCAACCATTCTTACACTTGACCGCGATGAGCACAAAATGTCTCTCGGTATCAAACAGATGAAGAACGATCCATGGTCATTGATCGAAAGCAAATATACCATTGGGACATCTCACACCGCTAAGGTTCGGAACTTCACAAACTTTGGTGTATTTGTCGAAATCGAAGAGGGAGTTGATGGTTTGATCCACATCAGCGATCTTAGCTGGACCAAAAAGATCAAACATCCTTCAGAATTCACCTCTATTGGCTCAGAAATTGAAGTTCAGGTACTCGATATCGATAAAGAAAACCGTCGTTTGAGCCTCGGACACAAACAATTGGAAGAGAACCCCTGGGATGTTTTCGAAACCATCTTTACTGTTGATTCTATCCACGAAGGAACTGTCATTGACCTTTTCGACAAGGGTGCCGTAATCTCTCTTCCATATGGGGTTGAGGGTTTTGCTACCCCGCGTCATCTGGTGAAAGAAGATGGATCTCACGTTAAAATGGATGAGAAACTTGAATTCAAAGTAATCGAATTCTCAAAATCAGCCAAGAGAATCATTCTTTCACATTCACGTGTGTATGAAGATGTGAAGAAATCAGAAGATACCGCCAAGAAGAAAGCGGCTACCAAACAGAATGCTCCCAAGAGTGTTAAAACGGTGAAAGACAACATCGAAAAGACAACTTTGGGCGACATCAGTGAACTGGCAGCCTTGCGCACCCAAATGGAAGAAAACGAGAAAAAATAGATCTTCTTTCTCCCCGCCATGAATTTCAGTGTTCTGAAATATGGTTCGTATACCTGTATCACAGTCTCCAACAAAAAGTTGGATGCTATGATAGCTCCCGATATAAAAGCAGAATTGGCAGGTATCGTTGGAAATGGCGAGAGAAACATTTTGGTTGATCTTACGAATTGTAGCTACTGCGACTCTTCTGGATTGAGTGCACTCTTACTCGGTAACCGCCTTTGCAACAAGGCAAAAGGGAGTTTCGTACTTTTCGGGCTCACTCCACGGGTAAAAGGAATGATAGATCTGATTGGATTTGAATCAGTTCTGAAGGTGGCAGAAACCAGAGAGGCAGCGAAACAATTGTTGTAGGAATCAGAAATGGTGAAACTAAATAATAAAAACCCGGCACTTTGGCCGGGTTTTTTTATCTTTGAATCTGCCGGATTGTTCTGGCTTTAATCTTTGTTTTATGAATTCGTTCTCCGTAACCATACTCGGAAGCTCCTCTGCCCTGCCCACCTCACTGAGGTTTCCTACTTCTCAGGTTGTCAGGCTGAATGAGCAGTTGTTCCTGATCGATTGCGGGGAAGGGACACAGATTCAGCTGAGGAGATTTAAATTCAAAATGGGCAGGATCAACCATGTTTTCATCTCCCACCTCCACGGTGATCACATTTATGGCTTACCAGGATTAATCTCGTCGCTGGTACTCTATGGGAAAAAGGGGGAGTTGCACATTCACGCACATTCTGACCTCCAGCTGATGATGGAGGGAATGATGAAATTTATGAATGAAGTGACAGACCTGAAAGTCATTTACCATCCATTGAATTTTAAACGAAATTCTGTTGTCTTTGAAGACAAAAGAATCAGGATTACCTCTTTCCCCCTGAAGCACCGAATCTCCTGTTGCGGCTTTCTTTTTCAGGAATTGCCCACAGATAAACACCTGGACAAGCATGCCATTGAAAAGTATGATATTCCTATTTCACAAAGGATGAATATTAAAAACGGGGCAGACCTTATTCTGGCTGACGGAACCGTTGTTCCCAATGGCGAAATTACCATTCCGGCCAATCCTACAAGGAGCTATGGGTTTTGTACTGATACCGTTGCCCTCATGAAGATCGTTCCAACTATTGCAGCGGTAGATTTGCTCTACCACGAAGCCACTTTTGCTGCAGATCTTGCCGACCTCGCAAAAAAGACCTTCCATACTACTTCCGTTCAGGCAGCTGAAATCGCATCTGCGGCAGCTGCCAAGAAGTTGTTGATCGGCCATTTTTCATCGAGGTACAATGATATCTCATTCCTGGTCGATGAGGCCCGCGCCATCTTCCCTGATACATATGCCGCAAATGATGGGGATTGTTATGAGCTATAACTGAACCATTCTAAACATTTCAAACTCAGAAAACATTTCAAACCTTTTCCTTAAACAGAAGGTTCAAAGAAATCCTTGTGAAAATTTACCAGGTATAACTTCTCCTCAGCACGGGTAAATGCCGTATAAAACCACCGAAGAAATTCACGGTCGATCATCTCAGCAGTCAGATACCCATGGTCCAGAAAAACGGTTTTCCACTGTCCGCCCTGGGCTTTGTGGCAGGTAACAGCATAGGAATATTTGACTTGTAAAGCATTAAAATAGGGATCCTCCCTGATCTTTTTCCATCGCTCTCTTTTGTTTCGGATCTCTTCGTAATCTTCCGAGACTGCCTCGAACAACCGTTTGTTCTCCTCCGGGGTCAAGGCAGGGGCTTCCGCTGAAAGTGTTTCCAGCAAAATTTTGCATTCAATCTCCAGATACTGGTAATCAATCAACCGTATGACAACATTGGCAAAATGAAATCCATACCGTTCCTCCTGCTTTTTAATCCTGATGATCTCGGCAATATCTCCATTGGCAATGAAATCAAGCTCCTCCACCTGCTTCGACCAGTGGTAATTATTTTTGACGATCATCAGGAGGTCTCCTTTTGAGATCTGATCTTCCTGATAAAGAATAGTTCGCCGGATCCCTTCGTTAAACAGATTGGCCCTTTTGTTCGAGCGGGTAATGACGATCGTCTCTTCCATCCCGGTCCGGTTGTAGCTATTGGATATTTCCTCAATTAATTGATCACCCCCGAGTTGTATAACATCCTGAATCTTTTCCATTTTGAGATGCCAAAATCCGGTGGGGGAATCTTCAAGAATGCGGTTCCTGATAGCAGTAGCATTCAGAAGAATACCTGAATCGAGTGATTGTCTGACGACCTCTTTCAACTCCTTTTCAATCACCTCCATTCCAAAAAGAGATAACTCTTCTTTGTCAAGCGCAGGACTTACCTGTAGCCCGACAGGAGGCAGCTGGGCTGTATCTCCTGAGATGATCAGCTTACAATTGAACCCGCCCGAAACATATTCGATCAGGTCAGAAAGCAGGTAGCCTGATCCAAAAACACTGTGTTCCTGTGGTATATTTGAGATCATGGATGCTTCATCAACAATAAATACAGCGTTTTTAGCAAGGTTTCTGTCGAGAGAAAATTTGCTCGCACCATCGGCTACAGCTTGTTGCCGATAGATTTTCTTGTGAATGGTGGAGGCAGGTTTACCACTCTGATTGGAAAGTACTTTGGCAGCCCTACCCGTCGGTGCCAAAAGCACAAACTTGATTTTCAATTCGTCGAGCACTTTAACCAGCGCACTGATGGCAGAGGTTTTACCGGTGCCGGCATAGCCCTTCAAAAGGAACAATCTGTCTGATTCGCTGTTGGTTACGAATTCAGCCAGTGAGTCGATCATCTCCTTTTGACCGGGTGTTGGTTCATGTCCCAGTTTCACAAGGATCAAATCGGAGATAAATTTTTTCATGATATTGTTGCCTTAATTGCAAGCATAATGGATCATCTACTGTTGATTCTCTTTTTTATTTGTTTCTTCGGTTCCGGGATAGTTGATCGGGCCGACTAAATTTTGCCCCGAAATTTACTCGAGTCGATAATTTTTTTTAAATTTGTAGATTGTCAACCAATTTATTGCGAAGACAATAATAATAATAAACTAAGCAAACATATTGATTTTTTTATTGTCATTCAATGCAATAAATAATCATTGGTTGCGACCTTCCCTGAACTGGATGCAGCATTCACTTGAGGAAGTTTGCAGCAATAGAAAACCTTTAAATAGATCCAATGCACGACATCTGTTTTATCGACAAATCATTCGATCCCGAACAGACTAACTTATATCATTTATCCATCCAAATCAGTCTGGATGGATTTTCTTTTGCCATCCTGGATATACCAAAGGGAAAGTATACATTGTTGAAATCTACCAACTTCTTCATAAAAAGACCGAGATTACTATTTATGAAGGTGAGGGAGTTGATGACTGAAGATGAGCATTTGAACCTGAAATATAAAAGTATTGAAATTGTATACTCTTCCGAGAATTTCACGCTTGTACCCCAGGTATTTTATCAACAGGGAGCTGCTGATAAATTTTTTGGGTTCAATCACGAAATAGAAAGGGGTTTCATAGTCGACAAGACATTGCTAACCAAGGCGGAAGCCTGGTGTATCTTCAATATTCCTGAAAATTTGAAAGAATTCTTAGTCTTAAAGTATCCGAAAGCAGCCATCCGGCACAATCTTTACCCGCTGGTCGAGAGAGCATTGAAGGAAAACAGAAATTTCCCGGAGAGGAAACAGGTGCACCTCAATTTTTTCAGGTCCTATTTTGAACTTATAGTTCTGTCGGGTACGAAATTGCAACTTTGCAATCAATTTAACTATTCGGGCGAAAACGATATTAGCTATTTTGTGCTGTATGTGTTTGATCAGTTAAAACTCCCGCCGGATACCACTGAACTGGTCATTCATGGTCAGATGCAACAGACTGACCCCATCTACCAGACCTTTAAGAAATATATCAGAAAAACCAGTTTTGCACGGCCAACCTCTCTTTTCAATTACAGTTACACTTTTAACCAGTTGCCGGATCATTATTTTACATCATTATTGGATCTTTACAAATGCGAATAATCGGAGGGGAATTGAAGGGAAGGCTTTTTAAGCCGGGTAAAAATTTCAAGGCCAGGCCAACAACTGATTTTGCCAGGGAGAATCTCTTTAATATACTGAATAACAGGATAGATTTCGAAGATACCAAGATTTTGGATCTCTTTGCAGGCACTGGAAGTATCTCCTTTGAATTTGCCTCAAGAGGATCCCAGTCGGTTACTACCGTGGAGATTGACCATGTTCATTATGCCTTTATTGCCTCGGTTATCACGCTACTGCATCTGGAGAAAATCATTCATCTGTTGCGGTACGATGTTTTGAAGTTTATTCCAAGGTGCACTGAAAAATATGATCTCATCTTTGCTGATCCTCCCTACCAGTTGAAGTCGCTAAGTCAAATTCCGGATCTTGTCTTGAAGCATCAGCTCATCAATCCTGGTGGAATGTTGATTCTTGAACATGGGAAAGGCGACAATTTTGCATCCCATCCCAATCTGTTTGAGGAGAGGGTATATGGAAGTGTTCACTTCTCATTTTTTAGACCTTCGGTAGTCTTATCGGATGAAGTATCTAATAATTAATGGCATAGATTCATTGTTTTTTCCCATTATCATAGAATTCATCAGCATACAATTCCTGTCATCTAATTTTTTGGACGTCCGTTGCAGATAAGTAAAACAAGTCGTATATTTGCCCTGCCTTTAAGGATAGCTGTTTGATTAAATAAACAGAAGTCTTTTGAAGATTATGGTTTGGTAGTTCAGTTGGTTAGAATACCTGCCTGTCACGCAGGGGGTCGCGGG
>CAYHQN010000193.1:0-6059 GCA_964358545.1 uncultured Tangfeifania sp.
GCATATACAATAAGCTCAACGAACTGGACGGATGGTTACGCAACCGGATACGATACTGCATTTGGCACGATTGGAAGAAGCCTGAGCGAAAGCGGAAAAACCTGATCAGGCTTGGAGTAGATCCGGATCATGCCTATCAATGGAGCCGGAGCAGGAAAGGAGGCTGGGCGATAGCCCAAAGCCCGATTCTGATCACGACCATCACGCTGGCACGACTCACCCAACGAGGCTATGAATCATTGCTGACCCACTATTACAAAGTAAGTCCACATTACCAAAGTTCGCCACTATTCGGTTACTGAGCGTAGCCGAAGTATCCCATTGTTTAACGAACCGCCGTATACGAGAACCGTACGTACGGTGGTGTGAAAGCCTCTCCCTGCCAGTGTTTGCTGGTGGGGCGGGCTATTCGATTATGCACTCGTTGTTTGGTGTTTGATAGTATCTTCCCGATGCACCTTATCCCAATCTTTGTAAAGTACCCTTATTTTTGTGAGTTCTTTTTGTAAGCTCTTTTGTTTGAAGTTCAAGTGATTTTATTATTTCAACATCTGAATGAAAATCAAAGAGTCGGCTTGTTTTTGATTCTTTTGTTTGAATTACTATTTTCAAAGCATAACCTTTTCCAATTGATGCTCTCTCTAACTTTTCCATTGCGTCTTCTAGTGTCTCATTTTCAGATTGAATTTTTACGGGAACTGGCATTCCATTACAATGTTCTTTCATGAAACCATCAATACCAGAGTTGCGCTGAACTGGAAAAGCGTTTATTTCCTCAAGAATTGCAAGTTCCCTCTCAGATTTCTCTAAATATTCATCTGCACCCTTATTTAATAAAGCTGATTCCGTAATTACCATTTCGTCAAGTCTCGAATTAGCTAACTCAACGGCCTCTTTTGATATATCAATACCAATAAAATTTCTCTTTAGTAGTTTAGCTGAAACACAAGTCGTTCCACTTCCACAAAAAGGATCTAAAACCATATCTCCTTCATCTGTAACTATATTTAATATTTGATTGAGAAGTAATACCGGTTTCTGGGTAGGATAACCCGTCCTTTCTTTTGCCTTAGGATTTAAAAACGGAATTTCCCAAACATCAGAAAGTGGAACACCTTTTTTCTCTTTCCCGAGCAGTATATTCCCTTTTTCATCTTTTTTATATGCAGATTTCCCATTCTCATTTCGTTCTCTGTCCTGCAAAATTTGATCGAGGTTTGTTGTAGCAGAATAGTTAGTGTAAAGTGTATTAAATTTAAAATCAGTTGTTTTTGAGTAAAAGAAAATTATTTGATGCGAGTTTAATAAACCTTTTTTGGCGTTTGACCAACGTTTATATGACCATATAATTTCACTTTGAAAATTCTCGT
Source organism: uncultured Tangfeifania sp. (assembly GCA_964358545.1). Taxonomy (GTDB): domain Bacteria; phylum Bacteroidota; class Bacteroidia; order Bacteroidales; family Prolixibacteraceae; genus CAINVV01. The sequence goes on from CAYHQN010000193.1 coordinate 1,371, forward strand.
TACCAAAGACTTTATCTAAAACGGTTCTAATATTATGTGATGCTGTTTTATCACAATGCAAAAAAACACTTCCAGTGTTTTTTAAAACACGTTTACATTGAATCAAAGTACTTTCAATAAGTAATAGATATGAATCAATCGATGAGTACTTATCTTCAAATTCATATGTTTTAGAGTTTGATCGATTTGAAAGTGAATGTTTTTTTTGGGTGAAAAATGGAGGGTCGAAATAAATTAAATCAACTTGATTCGCACCTATTTCTTTCAGTTTTTCTAAACAATTGCCGTGTATTATTTTATTAGTTTCCATTTTCAGGAGTCCTTTCGTTAGCAATTTCTGTTAAAATAGCTTTCAAGTCAACGCCAGTATATTTTAGTAAATAATTCCAAGCTTCCTCACCACCATAATATTCTCCGTCAACTCCTGCATACAGAGTTTTCAATGTTGCTTGAATTCTTATCGCTTGTTCTCTTTGAGGGTAATAAAACATTACTCTAATCGGCTTGTAGCCATGTGCCCTAATTACTTGGACTCTTGTATGTTCTTTTGTGATATGGTCGCCATCAGTTGTCGCATCTCTCCACTTAACTTCTAAAGCGTCATTCCCATTTAAAAAGTCAATTTCAAATGTTTTAGGTCGTTGTCCGATAGTATTCTCAACTTTGGTTTTTATCCCCTCTGGAAATTTGTAGTTAAAACACAAAGTGGCTGATTCTTCCAGGAATGAACCAGCATATTTATAAAGAAAACGTCCTGTATTTTGGTAAGCATCAATAAGCTGACCTTCTTGGGTCGCAATACCTAAAACTCGATAAATTAAATAATGAGAATTGTCGTCAGCTTTCATTTCCTCTTTTCGAGCTTCAATCTTGCCTCTGAGGTTAGCAGAATAAATCTCAGCTAAATTTTTGATATCCTGTTTTAATTCGTTCATTCTACTTGTTTAATATTCTGATTGTAAAGATACAATATTTGAGCAATTTTAAATTAGCGATAATGTTCAAAAACCATTTGTAATTGTCGAAATTCGGTATCGTAAAGGGAGCTTTCCTATTGAGCTTTTGCTGAGATGCAGGTCGCACTTACAATAAGGCATAACGTTTATATACGCCACAAACTCGCGCCTATACACTGAATTTGAAAGCAAAGAGGCAGGCTTGTTGCGTGTTAGATGGACATAAACCTACATAATAATATTTAATTACCAAAGCTTTAGCAAGAAAAATTGTACCGGGTGCGCCTGGGGGGATCGGTTGGTAACTACCAATATTCCGGCTAAAACCGTTTCCGGGACAATCATTCAATCGTCAACGCCATAAATGACCAACGCCATGAATGACCAACTAGTCATATAACCATTATGCAGCATTCCAGTCATTTGGATTGTAGAGTTTGTGTCAATATGCCGGTCTGACTAGCCGTAGCCTTCAGGCTACGGAAATGAAGGAGGTGCATCCCGGCAACGCCTAAATGGCAGGATTGATTTTTTCGGCAATTGGAGGGTAACCTTTCATGCCATTTTGGTATTAATGTATTGAAAAAAGAATTCAACCTCTTTTTCGGCCTCTTTCAATTTTCAACAAAACAATAACCAAAAACCGCTGATCCAAACTCAAAATAACTCCGGAATTATTCGTTAAATAATTGTCAGTTGACAATTTACATAAAGTTCTCATACATTTATTATTAATCCCTTAAACTATTCTAAATGAAATTGAACATGAACCGCAGTTTCGACTGCAAAAACGAAGAGTTACCCGTTGTATGCAGGTTTGGCGCCATCAGCTTGGAGCGCGACCTAAAAGATTTCACCACCTATTCCTCAACATTCGACGGGCCTTATCTGGCCGCTTTTAAGACCCGGATTGAGATCGTACAGGAATTAATCCAACCCAACTCTGAAACGGTTGCACTAAAAGTGATCACCGATCGTATTTACCAAACGCTTGATGGCCTTATTTCCCCTATTAACTATCTGGAAGGTTACCTCAAACTGGCCGGCAGACAGGTACCGGTCTCTTCCGCCGATTTTGGCCTGGTGCAATTACGCAGAAGGGTCCGGGCACGCGATCTGGAAGGGGTGCTGAAGCAATTGCACACCGTCGGTGAAAACATCAAAAAGTACAAAAAAGAGTTGATGGCCAAAGGGCTGACTGAGCCGCTGATCGCCAGGTTTACGGAGGCGGTTCAATTACTGACCGATGACAAGGACAAAAGTTACTCACTGGTTTCGAACCGCGCCGCGATCGTACAAAGCAATATGGGCCTGCTGAATGACCTGAAAAACCAACTGACCGAAATCTGCGGTATTGGCAAAATCCTTTACAAGCAAACAGATCAAGCCAAACTGAAAGATTACACCTTTACACAGATGATGAAACAGGTCAGGAGGGATGTCAAGGCCGGGGCAGTAAAGCCGGAGAACCGTAACTGATATTTATTGCTCCGTAACGGTTACTTAGCATTTCGGGACCGCTACTTACTCTTCCGTAACGGTCGACTAACACTTCGGAACTATTATTCAATGCTCCGAAACAGCTACTTAGATTTCCGCACCTGTTACTTAGAGCTCCGAAACAGTTACTTAGAGCTCCGCACCTGCTACTTAGAGCTCCGGACAGGAACCGGTTTTGGTCGAAATTCTACCACTTACCCAACTCCTTGTCAAATATTATTTTCTTCTCCTTAACAGAGCCCGGAATTAACAGCACCTGTATCGCCTGCTTCTGGTTGGGTTTCAATAACATTTCAAAGCCGACCAATGTTTTCCCGGGATTGGGCGCGTCATAGCTGGTGGTGGGTGCAGTTGGCCAGGTTTTCATCCTGATTTTGGAGGGAGCATTGACCTTCAGAAGCAAGGTGTGCCCCTCTTTGCTTAACAGTATGCTGTTTGAACCCAACTTTACATCAGCCGAAGTTAGCATGGTCCAGCGAACAGTTGTTGCCTTGCTGGCAGCAGACAGCTCGTCCCGCACAACCACAAATTTTTTATCCACTATGGCAACTCCCCGTTTTTCCGAAGCCAGTTGGTTCTCATAAATGGCAGATAAATCGGATTGCGCAAACATGAAATCCGGTTGATCCGAGAATTGGTCGATTTTGGCATAGCCTTTCACCAATTGCAGCTGGTTGTCAACAGTAAGGGTGTTGTGCGCTTTGTTGTTGATCCGGAAGATGCTCCAGCGCTGGGCGTCCTGGGTGCGGCCAAAAACCTGGATCCCTTTCGATTCGAGCGACTCGTAATCCTGCATACCAAAATCAGTGGCCCATCTTGTCCCGTCGGCCTCCATCACAAAAGAGCCAATGTCCATGTGACCATGGTTAAAGGAGGCAGAACCGGCTTTGAACCCAACGAAGATGGCGTTCCGATCGTTCCAGGAAGTGCGCAGCATACAAACAGGATTGGCGCCCTGGCCTTTCCAGGCTACTGCTTTCGGCTCTGCCACTTTATCCAGGGGCAGGTCTTTGCCCCAGATCATCACTGCAGGCAACAGGCGGTCGCCGGTGAATTTTGAAAAATCCTCATTTTTAAGGTAAGATTTCTCGATCCATAACAGCGACGGATCGTTGTTCTTTTGTGCCAGCCAAAACATGGCCGGGCTCAGGCTGCCTCCCTGCCCACTGTCTCCCCAGTTGAAGCACAAGCCGGTGGCCCCTGTCATATTCTGGAAAAATCCGGCAGTTTTCAGGAATCCGGGAGTGCTGTTTAATCCGAAGTCGGTACCATATACCTTTTCCAGGGCACTCAGGAACATCACATTGAAAGAAGTTCCGTAGCCCCAGTAGCCGTACCCTTCGGGATAGGCGCCGTCGGGTTTGTATTCTCCCATGGAATGAGGGATGGACTTAATGGCGCGATCAATCATCTCTTTGGACAGTTCGGGATGATCTTCATAAACTGCAAGCGCTCCGTAGGATATACCGGCATTGCACACCTGGTTCCAGTTGTTTGTTGCATCCAGCCAGCTGTTGTATTTTGGGTCGAGAGAGGGATAGATTCCCTTTGTCACAATGGCGTCGCGGATTGCTTTCTTCGATTCGCCCGAAAGTTTGGGAAACAGCCAGTCGTAGCCAATGGAGACCGCCATGGTCATCTCGGCCACATCCAGAAAATGGGAGGGGTTCCAGTCGCTGAATTTGGAGATGGCCAGCAGCTCTTTTTCGGCCCTGTTAAAATATTTCTCCTCACCGGTCATTCGCCAGGCATAGGAAAGCTGGAAGATGCGGCGCAGCGCTTCACGCGATTTGTCGAGCAACCGGCGACCAATCTGGATCCGTTCGACCGGGGGACGATCGAGCAGATTGTCGCAGGATAGCAGGATCGCCTCGTGCATCTTCTTCCATGTAGGATTGGCGGCAATCGACTGCTTGATGATATTTTCTTCGCCGCTCAACAGCAGGATGCGCGGGTGTTGTAATTTCCCGGGACCGGTTTGAACCACTTTCTGGGCCAGCGATATCCCCGATAGGGAAGTGACAAATAAAATAATCAGTAAACTATTTCTCCATATTATTTTTTTCATATTTCAAACTAAATTAAAGGAAATATATAATGCCTCATTTTTTAAAATTTGACCCCTCTAAATCTCCCCAAAGACTTCAGATTTGTGTTCAAATCAACGACAGTGCACTGCTCCCCTCCTATATTTGTGTCATATGACCATGGATAGGAAGTAAAACGTTCTTTG
>CAYHQN010000194.1:0-5743 GCA_964358545.1 uncultured Tangfeifania sp.
AATATCAGGGTCTGGACGGACGACTACAATAATATTTTTCAGATATTGAAGTAGCACAGGCTTCCAGCCTGCATTTTGTTTGATAAACAGCAGGCTGGAGACACGGCCGCATACGTCAAGAAATGCGAGTGTTTCTCTCTTTTCACCGGAAAAAGACATACATCTTACCTGGCATACGCCATGTCCCGAAAAACCCGGCAGTCCGATTCTCTTCGACGCAAGGCAATGCCGGTAACCTGTAACAGGTTTTCGACGACAACAGCAGTAAATACGGGGAATTCACCCTGTATTTCTCGAAAAGCAGAAGCTTTTGGCTATAACTGTGTCGTTTCGTAGAGAGCGAAGAGGCTCTTTGCTCTACAAGGCATTAATCTGTTCCTGCTGTGCTACAATTTGCTTTTGCTGTTCTTTAACGGCCGCTATCAGGATGGCCGTTAGTTGTAGGGTGGATTAAGCGGACAGACTGGGTCAAATGGACAATTTTACGCTGTTTTTTATATTTCTTCCCCACTTTAAGGGTGAAAATGTCATAAAATGCCACAGAATCAGGCTAAAATTGGCAATATTTAAGGGTTCTCCCCCACTTTTAGAATAAAAAAGTTCATTTGGCACAGTCTGGGAGCGTATCCACCAAATAATGATTTTTCCGATCACCTGTGGCGTCCGTAAAGAAAAAGGAAAAGTATTAAAGGTGGATAAGGCGATTAAAAGACAATCGCCTTAATCCACCCTACCCACTGCCGGAGCTGGACGAATATAGCCCCGGAGGGGCGGTCTGTTTGCATAAAATGCTACAAACAGGCCGCCCCTATGGGGCTGAAAGAAAGGCAAACGACCTTGCAGTTGCAGGCAGAGTTCGCCGAAGGCGTTATGTTCATGTTTGAATAGCTTTGCCGGTCTGTACGGTTTGTACCGTTTGATCAGCCTTACAGGCTTGCGAGGATCACCCTGTTTGACCAATTGATCAGTTTTGATGACTTGAACCGTTTGTACCGCTTTTTCGGCTTGAACGGTTTAATCGGTTTCATTTGTTAGCACTGCTATTTTTACTGGAGGTAATCATGCCATTATTTAGTTGGACAGGGAATTCGTGGGTGGGCTTTTGTTTTCTAAATAGCTTGCATTTTGACAATGCATAAGTTACCTTTATTGTATTAATAACAACTATTGTGGTATGGATTGTTTACATAAAAGGTAATATATGAGACGTTTTTACACAAAAAGCATTTCTTTGCAGGAAAGAAAATTTTTGGAATTTATTAAGTCGGAAGGGTGGACAACCCTTAGTACGAAAATTATTAAAGAAGGCAGGCAATTCAAGAATTGGTCGAAGATTTTAAATAATTTAAAGCGAAAAGGATGGGTAGAGCAGTTAGAAAAAGGTAAGTATATTTTGTCCTCAGTAATTGCATCTGATGAAATTAACTCTTTTTTAATTGGTACAAAATTAGTTGAACCTTCATCAATAGCGTATGGTTCAGCTTTGAATTACTACGGTTTAACGGAACAAATTCACAATGTAGTGTATGTTCAAACCACAAAACGAAAAATGTCCAGAAAATTTCTTAATGTTCAATACAGGTTTATTTTTGTTTTGTCACATAAATTTTTTGGATTAAGAAAAGAATGGATCGGGCGTAATTTTTATTTCATAACTGACCTCGAAAAAACGATTTTAGATTGTCTTGACTACCCAGAATTTGCCGGGGGATTTACTGAGGCAGTTAAAGGGTTATATTTAGCTCAAGAAAAACTCGATAAGGAAAAGCTTTGGCAATATGCTTTGCAACTTAATAATAATACCGTTATTAAGCGTGTTAGCTACCTATCGGAGATATTGGATTTGCATGGTTTTGAGGATTTTCGTGCAAATGCCCAAAAAGTATTATTACCAAGGTATACCACATTAGATCCGATGTCCCCAAAAGTTGGTGTGCACCTCAGTCGGTGGAAGCTTTTACTTAATCTCAGCGATGAGGAGATAAAGGCCGTTGCGAGAGTTCGATATTAAAGATTTAAGGCAAAAATCTAAGGAATGGGGCATCCCGATAGAGACGGTGGATAAGGACTGGGTGCTTGGACATTATCTTAATGGGATTTATCGAAATGAATTTCTAAAAGATAGCCTGGTTTTTAAAGGAGGGACATGCTTAAAGAAATTATATTTCAAGGATTATCGTTTCTCGGAAGACCTCGATTTTTCTGCCACAAAACCACTTGATAAAAATGTTGTAATAGCGTCATTACAGGCAGTGCAAGAAATGGTATATCAGGACGTTGGAATTCATTATGCTTCAATAAAAGATAACGAATTGCTTTTTAACGATTTATTGATGGGATATTCATTTATTTTACCTTTTTGGGGAATCAATCATCCAACTAAAAAGCAGACCGATCCAAACCGATGGACAACCTCAATAAAGATTGAAATTTCATTAAGAGAAATAATTTTGTTACCGTATATTTCTCACGCAATACATCACCCATACTGCGATAGTTACAAAGTAATGGCGGAAGTAAAAGGATACCATTTGATGGAAATATTTTGTGAAAAACTACGTGCCCTTTTGCAACGGTCATACTCTGCGCCACGAGACTATTATGACCTATGGTGTATTAGCATGAATTATCAGGACAAAATGTCGCCCGGTAGTATTCCATCCCTTTTTCAACAAAAATGTTCGATTAAAAACATTGCTTTTGAAGGTGTTGAATCATTTTTTACCGAGAGGAGGCTTAAGCAAGTAAAGATGCAATGGCAACCATCATTGGGTAGCCACTTGAGAGAATTACCAAACAGCGACCGGGTTTTAGATGAACTAAGAAATGCTTTGGGAAAGATTTTTTCGTGAGAATACTTTTTGACCAATTAACAAGCAATAAAGGACTTACTCCCTATCCTTATCAGGAAGAAGTGGCGCAACATCTTCTTGATGGCAAAAATATTTTTCTCCGCGCTCCTACGGGTAGCGGGAAAACATGGGCTGCTATACTGCCGTATCTTTGGGCAAAAAAGCAAGGCATGGCGTTTGTTGACAGGCTAATTTATGTCTTGCCGCTTCGAACGTTAGCTACTACCCTTTATGCCGAAACCGTAGAGTGCTGCAAAAGGGTTTTTAGGGCAGTGTGCGATCCAAATGCTCGTACGGGTGAGAAAGACGAACTTGTCATCACAATACAAACCGGCGAACAAAAGGACGATCCCTTTTTTGAAGGCGATGTGATATTTACAACCGTTGACCAGTGCCTTTCTTCGTACCTTAATTGTCCTGTATCTCTTCCACAGAGAGTCGGGAATATCAATGCCGGGGCATTGCTTGGGAGTTTGGTTGTGTTTGATGAGTTTCATCTTTTAGAGTCTGATAAAGCAATGAGAACGGCTGTAGAAATGCTGGACAGGCTCAAACCATTTTCCCAGTTTGTCGTCATGACGGCTACACTTACAACGAAAAGTCTGGATTTATTAAAAGTGGTACTTGGAGGACAGTTTGTCAGCCTAACTCCTGACGAAGTAATGAGTTTACCGTCTCACAAAGAAAAAAAACGTGTATACCGATGGATAAACAGGCCACTTATTATCAACGATGTCCTTGATCCTCATGATGGTAAACGCTCTATTATCATTCTCAACACCGTTACGAGGGCACAGCAGATTTGCGCTGAATTAACAGAACGCTTAAATGGTAGCGATACCAAACTCCTCCTGCTTCACAGCAGGTTTTATCCTGAAGATCGAAGGAAGACGGAAAATGAACTAAAGGGCTGGTTTGGGAAAGATGCTGACAAATCGAATGTAATCCTTGTTACGACCCAGGTTGTGGAAGCAGGGATCGATATTTCTGCTGATAATCTTCACACTGAACTTGCACCTCTTAACAGCATCGTTCAGCGTGCTGGTCGTTGTGCAAGATATGAAGGTGTGCGTGGCATTGGAACTGTCTGGATCTATGAATTACTAACAAATAGAAAAGGCTTGCCTGATTTTGGACCCTATCAGGAGAACGACCAGAAGGCTTTAATTTCAGGTACCAGGGAGGTTCTGGAACGGTTACCGTCAGATGGCGCAATCCTTGATTTTACAGCGGAGCTTGAAAGACTTGATAAGGTGCATTCAAACATTGAGAAAAGGCACCTGGAATCGTACCGGCAAGATCATTACTCTTTAAAAATCAAGATTCACGAGGCTATGGACGGACGCAACGAAGTTGCCGTCAGAGAGTTGGTACGGGACGTGGCTTCTGTAAATGTGATTATCTGTAACGACCCTTCAGTTTTGAAATTTGATAAAGACAAATGGCCGAGGATGTTGTCCGTTCCCCGTTCGAGCCTTTATAAGCTTTCTTCGTTTTTTGAAGAATGCCGTGACTTTGGAGAAACTGTTGCGTGGTATCCTATTGAAAATGCCAATATTATAGACGAAACTGAAACAACGTTTGGTTGGGAACGAATTACTTCAAAAGACCAGATCAGAAACGCTTCATGGCTTGTCGTTATAAATCCAGAGTTTGCTTTTTATTCCCCTGACATTGGTTTGAAAATCGGTGTAAAGGGGCGTTGCGAAGAGATCAGGTACTTCGAGAGGCCGCTTATTCCCCGGCATAAAATCAGTTATGAAACTTACCGGGAGCATGTTCAAAAAGTAGTTGCCGTGTGCCGGGCAATGAGGCCTTTTTATAGTTATGCAGCAACACAACTGGCCGAACGATATAAAATGTCAGCCAACCGATTGGAAACACTAGCCGATGTCTGTTGTTCTCTACATGATGTGGGAAAGCTATCCATGAAGTGGCAGGAGTCTGTAAGAAAGTGGCAGCAATACAAGAACCCTCAGAAGTTGACTGACGCGCCCCTTGCTCATTCAGATTACGAGCCAGACGTGGATTTTGAAAATAAGAAAAGGTTTCCGAAACAGCCGCCTCATGCTTCTGAAGGTGCCTATGCTGTAGCCGGGTGGTTGAGCGAGTGTTTCGGCAATGATGCTGTTGCAGTCTGGACGGCTATTGCAAGACATCATGGAGCGTTTACTGAATCCCTGGAAAGCTTTAGGCTTATTGACGACGCACAGAAATGGCTCGGTGAAACATTGCCATCCTCCATTGGGGGTATTGCATTGGCTGATAGCCCCGATAGGCTTACCCAGGGTAACTTTCAAAATGATCTATTGATTTTTAGTGGCACAAATAGCGAGGATGCCGGATTATGGCCTCTTTATGTATTTCTTGTAAGAAGGCTCAGGCTGGCAGACCAAAGAAGCCAGAAAGGAAGGGAGGGATGAAGGTAGTGGAAATTCCTAAAGGAACGGGAACGTATGCCGATTCCTTGAGGGCCATAGGCACCGCAGGCCTACTTGAAGAAGCAACCGGAGTTGGATCAATTATCCATGATATGGGCACTCATTTTCAAATTAAGCTCTCACCGGATGTGCCTGATGAACAATGGAGACCACCGTCGCCCGGGTTTTACTACATTTGGCGAAAAAGCAAGGAAAAGGAAAAACCTCAGGGTACGAGGGTGCTGGATTATGAAGAAGAACAAGGCCGGGTAAAAGCAAAGGAAAAGAGCAATAAAAAGAAAAAAGAAGCATTAAATAAAGCGCTTGAAGAACAAGGTTTATCTCCAGTTGAAAGCGTCAATCATGAATACGGTCCTTCGGCAATACTTGAGTCAATGCGAAAAGGTTGGAGTTCCGATAAGGATGTCTATCAATGGGTGATTCAAAATCCTGAAAAAACTCTTAAATGGG
>CAYHQN010000195.1:0-5713 GCA_964358545.1 uncultured Tangfeifania sp.
CAGCTGGCGTCAATTTGTGTGCCATTTGTGGTCAAAATAATCTGTGTTCATCTGTGGTAACATCAGTGGATTCTGCGGTAGAAACAGCAAAGGCCAATCAACATTCATCGATTGGCCTTGCACATTCGTTAGGCAGCCTTTAATCCGGTTGCCCGGAAAGATTCAGAACAGGTACCCCTGGTTTAAACTGCAAGAGCAGCCGGTGTATTCTCCGCCTTGTCTGTTTTGCTTTTCCCGCGCCCCGTGTATCCCACGATAATCCTCGCATTGCGGTATTCGCGGTAAAAATCAGGATTCTCGAACTGGAAGGGGGCCACATAAACATCAATGACCTCTCTCAGCAACTTGTCGAGGGACCTGAACACATCGGTTACCTTCTGTGTCGATGATTTCGAAACAGTCGTGGCCATTCGCTTTTGAGGAATCGCCGTTTTAAAATCCGCCAGCAGCGTTTCTGTCTGTTTAAAGTCATCTTAAGTGAGTAAATGGAGATTAAATTCCATTGCCTGGGAGACTCACCGGATACCTATTCAAGAGAAAGATTCAACTAAGGGTCTTAAACCAATCGAATAGTAACCGTCTTGCGCTCCCCGTTCAATAGATTAACCTCTTTTAAAATCAGAACTAAGCTACAGAATAATTTTATCACCCGCAAGGAAAATTCAATTTATTTTCATCATACTGCACTAATAATCAATGAATAAGCTTTCGCAAATTTATCTTGATAAACATAATTTTCACACAGAATTCAATAAGATAAATCTGTACATATATCTCTGTTTAACTTAATTATTATCCTAGGCGAGAGTAAAAAACAACCACTGATCACACTGATGATACCACTGATAAATGTCTTTTTAAAGGTTTTATATAATCTTGAATGAGCACGGATCTATAAATAAAAGGAAATGATAATAGACCACTGTCCGCGGTAGCATGTTGTTAGAACATACGGTCAGGATTTCGGTCCCTGAGCGAAGTCGAAGGGCGGACGGAAGGTGCGAATGAAGACAAAAGGGTTCTCTTCCGTTATTTATTATTTGTGAGAATTTGTGTCCATTTGTGTGAATTTGTGGATTCTTTTCTTTTAAATCTGTGGTTTAAAAATAATTTATATGCAACAAAAAACTGCCCTTATCACCGGTGTGACCGGTCAGGATGGCGCCTACCTTAGCGAGTACCTTCTCAAAAAAGGATACATAGTCCATGGCATCAAGCGCCGCTCATCTCTTTTTAACACCGACCGTATCGACCATATTTACGAAGATCCTCATGTGGAGAACCGTCATTTTAAACTGCACTACGGCGATCTGACCGACAGCATGAACCTCACCAAGATTATTCAGGAGGTTCAACCCGATGAGATTTATAACCTGGCTGCCATGAGTCATGTAGCGGTTAGCTTTGAGACGCCTGAGTATACTGCGAACGCCGATGGTTTGGGTACGTTGCGGATCTTGGAAGCCGTTAGATTACTCGGATTATCAAAGATTACACGGATTTACCAGGCCTCCACATCAGAGCTATATGGGATGGTACAAGAGGTGCCACAAACTGAAAGGACACCTTTCTATCCCAGGTCGCCCTATGCAGTAGCCAAGATGTACGCTTACTGGATCACGGTCAACTACCGGGAAGCATATAACATGTATGCCTGCAATGGGATATTGTTTAACCACGAGTCACCCATCAGGGGAGAGACCTTCGTCACACGGAAGATAACCCGGGCTCTCAGCAGGATAGTATTGGGCATGCAGGAGACTGTCTTCCTCGGTAACCTCTCTTCCAAACGCGACTGGGGCCATGCCAAAGATTATGTGGAGGCGATGTACCTCATCCTGCAGCAAGATCAACCGGAAGATTACGTCATCGCCACCGGCATCACCACCACCATCCGTGATTTCATCCGCATGGCTGGCCACGAAATAGGAATCAATATCGAATTCACCGGCGAAGGTGCCAACGAAAAAGGCTACCTCTCCTCCATCAACGAACCTCTCTTTACCGAAAAAGTCGGAATTCAATATCTCGAACCCCTAAGATTGAAAATTGCACCAGTAGAGACGTTGCATGCAACGTTTCTACACGCACCCTCACCAATAATTGCGGTTGATCCAAAATACTTCCGCCCCACCGAAGTCGACCTCCTCATCGGCGATCCCACCAAAGCCATGACCAAACTCGGCTGGAAACCCCGCTACGACCTGCAGGGACTCATCACCGACATGATGCAATCGGATATCCATTTGATGAAAAAAGATGCTTATTTGCGGGAGGGAGGTTACCGTACCCTCAACTATTTCGAATGATAGGATTTCACGGATTTTAAAAGGATTACACGGATGCTCTACGAACAATATACCTTCAAAATTATTGGGGCCTGTATGAGGGTCCATAGAATTCTTGGGGCTGGTTTCTTGGAATCCGTTTATCAGGAAGCCTTGGAAAAAGAGTTCAAAAGTCAGGAAATTCCCTTTATTCGACACCAAAAATTGGAGTTGGCTTACGACGGAGATCCAATGAAAAAATACTTTGTAGCTGACTTTGTTTGCTTTACTACTATTCTGGTTGAGTTAAAGTCTTTGCCGTTTATTCACAAAGATAATTTTGCTCAATTAATCAATTATTTAAAATCAACCAAGCTGGAAGTGGGTTTGTTGGTGAATTTTGGGGCCTCTTCCCTCCAATATAAACGCTGCATCAATACGCTTCCAATGACCCATTCCGAATCCGTGTAATCCTTTTTAAATCCGTGTAATCATCAAACCGTGAAATCTATGAAGTTCGAAGATAAAATATATGTGGCAGGTCATACCGGTCTGGTTGGATCAGCACTATGGAAAAATTTGTTATCAAAGGAATATACAAATCTTGTGGGTAAAACCATCGAAGAACTGAATCTGATGGATACAGTAGCAGTTAATCAATTCTTTACAGAGGAGAAACCAGAGTATGTGATTCTGGCTGCTGCGAAAGTCGGTGGTATCGTGGCCAACAATACTTATCGCGGTCAATTTATCTACGAGAATCTGATGATCCAGAACAACGTGATCCATGCATCCTACATACACAAGGTAAAGAAACTGCTCTTCCTGGGCAGTACCTGTATCTATCCTCGCGATGCCCCTCAACCCATGGCCGAGGATTGCATGCTCACCTCTCCCCTTGAATACACCAACGAACCTTATGCCATTGCCAAGATTGCCGGAGTCAAAATGTGCGAGAGCTACAACCTGCAGTACGGCACCAACTTTATCTCCGTGATGCCCACCAATCTATATGGACCCAATGACAATTTCGATCTAGAGAAGTCGCATGTCCTACCCGGGTTACTTAGGAAGATTCATCTGGGAAAATGTCTGGAGGAGGGAAACTGGGAGGCTATTCGGGAAGACTTGAACAGAAGGCCAATTGAAGGGAGGACTGGTGGACTGGGGGACTGGGGGACTGGGAGACCGGAAGATGAGAAGATGAGAAGATGGGAAAGTGAGAAAGCAATCCTGGACTTACTCGATAAATATGGCATTCGTGTTAATTCGTCTGAATCCGTGAAATCTATTAGTTCTAAATCCGTGAAATCTGTCTCGGTTGAAATATGGGGAACAGGTACTCCAATGCGTGAGTTCTTGTGGAGTGAGGAAATGGCGGATGCGTGCGTTTATCTCATGGAAAACACAAATTTTGATGACATTATCCGTGTAAATCAGTGGCAGAATCAGTGTCCATCTGTGGATAAAAAAGAAATTCGTAACCAACATATTAACATTGGGACGGGTAAAGAAATATCTGTTCGGGATCTGGCGTACTTAATCAAAGAGAAGATTGGATTTGGTGGAGAATTGGTTTTTAACACCGCGAAGCCGGATGGAACCATGCGTAAACTTACAGATCCCTCCAAAATTCATGCCTTAGGTTGGCACCACAAAATAGAGATTGGAGATGGAATTGAAAAGCTATATTCCTGGTATTTAAAAAAATAATTAACTTTGTAGGTAGGTGAAAACAAATAATATTTCAACATGCCTGAAATTAAAATTGAAGATCGGAAAAAGAATTTTAAAACCTGGACATTACCGGGAAATTCACTGAGTCAGGATGAATTTCTGGAAGGAATTCAAAAAGCTGAAGAGGGTCCTTTTATGACATTTGAAGAGCATCATGCAAAAATGGATAAATGGATACAAGAAAACTTTAGGTAGTTGTCTTACCCGGAAATCTTGCCCACTATAAATTCTTTATCTTTGTGCATTGCAGAAAAAAACTTTGACCATGGCAACAGTAATTTTAGATACCAGTTCAAGCGAAGCAAAAAAAATGCTTGAGTTTTTAAAAGCAACCCGTTACGCCAGGGTTGTTGAAGAAAATATACCTAACGATGAAACTATAATGGCAATTAATGAGGTGGAATCGGGCAAAGTTAAGTCTTATGGATCGGCAAAAGAAATGATGTCAACCTTGAAGAAAAAAGCAGGTGTATAAAATTAAGACAACAAACAAGTTTGAGAAGGACTTCACTAAATGTGCCAAGCGAAACCTTGATCTTGATGAGTTGGGTGCGGTTGTAGCGATTTTGGAACGTTTGGGGAAATTATCCCGTAATTACAAAGCTCATTTACTTTCTGGTAATTACAATGGCTATTGGGAGTGTCATATTAAACCAGATTGGTTGCTTCTCTGGCGGCAAGACGATAAAACAAAAGTGATTGAATTAGTTCGAACAGGAACACATTCTGATTTATTTGGCTGATTTACAAAAACTCCGTTCGTGTGGATTCGTACTCCAAACTTTTTAGCTCCGGTTCAGTATCCACTATCAAAATAACTAATAACCAGATGCTAAAGGATTGCCCGCTACACCTACTGTTGCCAAGCATCTTCGTGAAAATTCGTTTAAATTTGTGAAATTCGCTTTTATGAAAGTATTCGTTTCCGGTTGTTATGACATGCTCCACTCGGGGCATGTGGCGTTTTTTGCAGAGGCTGCCACTCATGGTGATCTCTATGTGGGTCTTGGTTCCGATAAGACAATCACTGGTTTAAAAGGCCGCAAAACCATCAACACCGACCGGGAACGATTGTATATGGTCAAGGCTCTAAAATCTGTCAAAGATGCCTGGATCAACGCCGGATCCGGATTAATGGATTTCGAGAAAGAGCTGCGTGAACTTCATCCGGATATCTTTTTTGTCAACGAAGAGGGATACACACCCGATAAACAGAAAATCTGCGCAGAGTTGGGAATAGAATTGATGGTGAGTAAACGAATCCCTCATCAGGGTCTGCCTACTCGTTCAACAACAGCCATTCGAAAAGAGTGCCTGATTCCGTTCCGGTTGGATCTGGCAGGCGGATGGCTGGATCAGCCCTACGTATCCAAGTATTATCCTGGTCCTGTGATCACCATCTCCATCGAACCAGAAATCGATTTTAACGACCGAAGCGGCATGTCTAGCAGCACTCGTGCCAAAGCCATCGAACTGTGGCAAACCGATATCCCGGAAGGGGACAAAGAAAAACTGGCCCATACGCTTTTCTGCGTGGAGAACCCTCCGGGTACGAAATATGTGAGCGGGTCGCAGGATTCGATCGGTATTGTTTTCCCCGGGGTCAACAAACTCAATTATGCCAAAGAGAACTATTGGCCAACATCTTTCGAATCACTAAGTATTTGTAAAGAAATAAAGTGTACATTTGCATAAAAAAATGCAAATGA
>CAYHQN010000196.1:0-5667 GCA_964358545.1 uncultured Tangfeifania sp.
TCTTAGAGGGCAAACAGAAATCTTCGGATTACAAATTAAAACTGCCCGAAAGCATTCGAAAAAACGCAAGCCTGATCGACCAGAAACTGGCAGACATATCAGTCTGCGACCCGGCGGTTGGTTCCGGCGCCTTTCCCGTGGGCATGATGAGTGAAATTGTAAAGGCAAGAAATGTGCTAACAACCTTTATTGTGACTCAAGCTTCCCTGTCTGCGTGTGGAGACGCACAGGCAGGCAGCTTGAATCCAGAAACACTGACAGGGTTTCAAACCCTGTCAGTGTTAAGGTCAGATACGCCGAGAACAGCCTATGATTTCAAACGGCAATGCATTGAAAAATCCCTTTACGGTGTGGACATTGACCCCGGCGCTGTGGAAATTGCAAAACTTCGGCTGTGGCTATCGCTTGTGGTGGACGAAGATGACATAAAAAATATCAAGCCCCTGCCGAATCTGGATTATAGAATTATGCAGGGCAACAGTCTCATTGAGATTCTAACTCCGGAATTCCTGGAAGTGGCATTTGATCAGGAGAAGAAGACCCTTATAACACAACTTAGAAAAGCGAAGGACGAACTTTTTGGAATTTCAAGCCCTTCGTTGAAAGAAATAAAGCGAAAAGAGATTGGGGCATTGATTGCCAAAATTATTGAACACGACAAAAAGGCGGCGATAGAAAAAATAAATTTAAAAATTCGTAGTAAGAAGGAACTCTACAAATTGCTTAAAGATAAAATATTGGAAGAAGTAAATAAGAAGGAGATGTTAGAATTAGAGGAAAAAATTCAAGAAATAAAAGACCTTAAAATTCCAGGACCATCTGAACATTTTGAATGGCATCTTAATTTTGCCGAGATTTTTCTCGAAAAGGGCAGATTTGACATTGTGATTGCTAATCCACCATATTTACGCATTCAAGAAATCCAGAAAAATACTCCCGAACTAGCCGAAAAACTTAAGGATTGCTACTTATCAGCATCTGGGAGCTATGACATTTATGCCTGTTTTGTTGAATTGGCAATCAGGTTGATGCACGACAAAGGTAACATTGCTTATATATTGCCTCACAAGTTTTTCCAGGCGTCTTTTGGGAAAAACCTACGAAAATTAATTTCCACAGAAAAGCTTTTACGAAAAATTGTAGATTTCGGCAGTAGTCAGGTGTTTGAATCAGCAACAACCTATACGTGTCTTCTGTTTTTATCTTCTCAAAATAACAATTTCAAGTTTGCGGAACTGAAACCAAATACAAAATTAGACGATTTAAATGATGTATTTGCGTCTATAAATAGCAATGATGACTTGCACTCAGAAAATGTAGATGTTGCAATCATATCAAATACTACTGTGACAGAAAACGAATGGCACTTTTCTGCAAGTAGTTCTGGAAATATTCTGTCCAAATTGAAGCAACAACCAAGATCACTTGCCGATATTTGTGAAAAGATTTTTGTTGGTTTGCAAACAAGTGCTGACAAAATATATTTTCTTGAGCATATCTCAGAGAAAGATGGCGTTATAAATGCCTTTTCTAAGTCGCTGAATCGGGAAATCTCTATTGAGAAAGACTTTGTAAAACCCTTATTAAAAGGGGCAGATATTCATCGTTATTCAAAATTACAACCTAAAATATGGTGTATTTTCCCGTATGAATTGAATAACAATAAGGCACTTCTATATATGCAGAAAGATATAAAGAAAAAGTTCCCTTTGGCATGGAAATATTTACTGGAGAATAAGAAAGAACTGGAAAATCGAGAGAATGGGCGATTTAAAGAGAATTGGTGGGAGTTCGGTAGACCTCAAAATTTAACAGAATTTGAGAAGGTAAAGATTATTACACCAGATATTGCTTCAAATTGTCAAATGACAATTGATGATAAAGGTCTTTACCACACAACAACAGTGTACAGTTTTGTTTTTAAAGAAAACTGTAAAGAATCATTGAAATATTTCTTAGCCTTATTGAATTCAAACTTATTGTGGTACTTTTTAACAACAACTGGTTCTGTTCTTCGCGGAGGCTTTTTTAGATTTAAAACAAACTATCTCCTGCCTTTCCCCATTCCAAAAGAGCTCTCACAAAGCGAGCAAAAGCCATTTATTACCATTGTTGACCAAATCCTCACCTTAAAGCAAAAAGATCCCGACACCGACACGTCGGCGCTGGAACATCAGATTGACCAGATGGTTTACAAACTTTACGACCTCACGCCGGATGAGATTGAAATTGTAGAGGGGAAATAAACAGGTATGATTTATCATGTTGACATAACAAGTGATGGTCATTCCACTTTTGTTAGAGGATTACTTCATGACCAATAATACAGATAGTCCCATGCTTGAATCTGCATATAAATCTGTCCAGGACTGCCTTGCTTCCGCCCCCGTCATTGTATTGGGGAGTGGCCACTCATGTGCTTTTGATATCCCTAGCATGCCACAACTCACTGATTATATACGTTCTAAAGTTTCCAATGAAGTAGCACCTGATGACAATCAAACGTGGAATACATTTGAGGAAAAGATCGAACATCTATCTCTTGAGGCTACGCTCCAAGAAATCCAGTTAAGCCAGCGGCTAACGAATCTCATAATTCAAAAAACCTGGGATTGCATCTTTCCGGCTGATAGGAAGGTTCTTGAGAATATTATTCAGAATATAGACTATTTGCCTCTTTCGCGTCTTTATCGCCACCTTTTCGATAGCACCCACCATCGAATACAATTGATTACCACCAATTACGATTGTCTTGCTGAATACGCTGCTGACGCAGCCGGATATGCATGGGCAACCGGATTCGGATATGGTTATATCGGTAACCGATATAACCATAATCACTCATTGACAATCTCAAAGGGTAGCACGGCTTTTCGGATGGTAGACGTCTGGAAGGTGCACGGTTCTTTAAATTGGTACCGTGACCCTGATGGGTACACATACTATTTACCTTCGGTTACTGCACCGCCTACGAATTATTCTCCTGTTATTGTTACGCCTGGAATAGATAAATACAAACGAACACACGAGGAACCATTCAGGACGATAATTGCTGGCGCTGATTCGGCTATGGACGCTGGGAGAAGTTTTTTGTGTATTGGTTATGGCTTCAATGATGAACATATACAGCCAAAACTCTTGGAAAAATGCAGAAGAGACGAAAAGTCTATCGTCGTACTTGCGAAGGAGCTTACAGAAGCAGCAAAAAAAGTACTTTTGGACGGTCATTGCAAGCGTTTTGTTGCTTTTGAACAATCGGGGAGTAGTGGCACACGGATGTTTAACCCAAAACATCTTACTGGCGTAGAACTGACGGGAATAAATCTGTGGTCTCTTGGAACTCTTCTAGATCGTATTTTGTAAAAGGAGTATTGATTATGGCAATTTTTAAGTATAAAGACGAAGAAGCATTGGGAATAGTGCTTTCGGTTGATACAGCAACGGTAATCATAAAGGTTGCTGACCTGGATAAACTCCGAAGAATGCAGGTCAACCGTCTTGTAGTATTGCAAAGTAGCAAACCAGGACAGCATTTAATAGGTCTCGTCCAGAAAATTACGCGAAGCAGTGTGGAGCAAGAGCAAGCAGGCCAGAAGGAAGCAGATGAGGTAGAAATGCCTGCATTGCCACCTCAGCTCAATATTGTGCGCGCCTCACTAATAGGCACTTTGATTGACAGAGTTGGTATGAAAGAAAATGTTTTCAGAAGAACCCTTGAGACGGTTCCAGAAATAGACGCCAAATGCTTTGCGGTTGAGGGAGACGTTCTTACATCTTTTATGCGAGTAATAGCCAACGTCCCGGGCGAAGGTCAAAAATTGTCTCTTGGACACTACACTTTGGATGAAAATGCCGAGGCATTTCTGAACGGAAACAAATTTTTTCAACGGCATGCAATCATTGTGGGAAGTACAGGTTCTGGAAAATCATGGACAACCGCGAGAGTCCTTGAACAAGCAGCCACGTTGCCAAGTGTGAATGCGTTGGTTTTTGATATACATGGAGAATACATGCCATTAACTGGCGATGGTATTAAGCATTATCGCGTTGCAGGTACTGGTGATCTTGGGAATAAAAAAGGACTTGCGGATGGTATTCTATATCTGCCATATTGGCTTCTTGATTATGAGGCATTGATTTCAATGTTTGTTGATCGTAGCGACCAGAATGCACCTAATCAGGCAATGATTATTGCACGAACCGTTGTGCAAATGAAGAGACGGTTTTTGGAGGAGAACAACCAAAAGGAGCTACTGGATAACTTCACAATAGACAGCCCTGTTCCGTTTTCAATGGATGCGTTGCTTGAGGAACTCAATCGACTTAATGTAGAAATGGTACCTGGTGCCCGCACTGAAAAGCAGGGAGATTTTCACGGAAAATTAAGCCGCATGATTGCACGACTTGAAAATAAGCGTACAGATCGGCGATTGGGATTTCTTTTTCAGCCGTCTGAAGAAGCTAGTAAATTGTCATGGCTCAGTGATTTATCAAGAACTCTGTTGGCTGGCACAAGCCAACAATCGAATAAAATAGGCGGCATCAAGATAATTGATTTTTCAGAAGTACCCTCAGATATTCTTCCGCTAATCGTTAGTCTTATTGGGCGTTTGGCGTTTTCCTTACAACAATGGACGATATCGGAGAAACGGCATCCCATTGCACTCTTTTGCGATGAAGCCCACCTATACGTTCCCGAACGTGCGGAAGGAGATGCTGCTAATGAAGTGTCCATCAGGATTTTTGAGAAAATCGCAAAGGAGGGACGTAAGTACGGTGTCGGGCTGGTGGTTATAAGCCAGCGTCCGTCTGAGGTCAATCATACTGTTCTAAGCCAGTGCAACAACCTCGTAACGATGCGTTTAACGAATGCCGAAGATCAGTCAGTAATTCGGAGATTGCTGCCGGATAGTCTGGGCGGATTTAGTGATGTGTTGCCGATTCTAGACACTGGTGAAGCCCTGGTAGTTGGAGACGCGAGTTTGCTACCCAGTAGAGTAAGAATACAAGAGCCAAAAGCGAAACCGAACAGTGGCACCGTTGACTTTTGGGATAAGTGGTTGGAAAGAGAATACAAAGAGGGCATCAACGAGGCCGTTACTGCATGGCGAAAGCAAAACCTTAAGTAACGATGCTTTGAATATCAATACGAGAGCGTCTGAGGGGGGGGGCGAATCTTTCAAATTGACAAATTGTATTTGAAGTAAAAAATCCAAAGCACATCTTTGCTATTACGAAAGACGAAGGTTACTTGCAAAGCCTTGATAAACAAGCCAAAGTCTGCGATTAGGGAAAACAGATTGACCCCGTTAGATGTTGACTATCTAATGGGGTTGACCAAATGGTCTACAAACTCTACGACCTCATCCCGGAGGAAATTGCGATTGTGGAGGGGAAATAAAAAGGAATGATTTATCATATCTGTTGCGATGAAAGCAGGCAATCGAAGGATCGCTTTATGGTGATAGGCGGCATAATTATTCCATTGAATAATGTCGATCAGTTCAACAAAACAATGCAGAAATATCGGACAGAGCAGAAGATGTTTTCTGAACTAAAATGGTCAAAAGTGACCAATCAAAAACTTGTCGAGTACAAACGATTTGTTGAATACTAAGGTGGACTGGTTTGTCAAGACCAATTACTATTAATATTTAGATGCATTAA
>CAYHQN010000197.1:0-5502 GCA_964358545.1 uncultured Tangfeifania sp.
GGTGCGGAAATTTTTCGCCCCACTCCACCATGGTCTTTACCTTCCCGAAAACTTCCGTTTCACTCTTGCAGAATTTTCCGCGCAAGGTAAATCTTCCGATCGGATCGTGGTTTACTGACATGTGGAGCGTGGCAGGATCGGTTTTTAGTTCGATCACCAGCGCCAGTAGTTTTTCAAAAAAGTCTTTGGTTTTGCAGGAGGTGATAAAATTGACCTCTACCGCCTCCAGTTGGATCCCTTTTAGCAACGTTTTCAGTTCATCCACCGTTACCGAACCGCATCCTTCGAAGATAAAACCAAGGGAGGTGATCCCTTTGTTAAGAATTTCGAGGGCCTTTTTATTTGCTGATGCTGTATCAGTTACAAGAATATCCTGCCGTATGAGCCACTGGTTTCCTGATGCGCTTTTTCCGCGTACAAAAGGGTACTCTCCGGGGAAACTCTCGGGGAAATCCAAGGCTTCAATATTTTCGGCCCGGTAGTAGGGATGCACGTTAAAGCCCTCATTGGTTTTCCAGATCAGGCTCTTTTCGTACTCTTTTCCCTTCAGGTCGATGTTGATTTGCTCCTCCCATGTGGCGGTCGATATGGGTGGAAATTCAGAGAGCAATTTTATATCTTTCTCATTCATAGTATCATAACTATTTGCAAAAATCAGGATGCAAAGTTAATCCTTTCAAATTTAATAACCTGACAAAGACCCTCCTTTTTCGTGAGAATATATTTTAATTTAAGATTGGCCTAAAAAAGGTTCACGCAAAGAACGCAAAGGAAGACCGCAAAGGAGCGCAAAGTTCAAATCGCAATTCTTAAAAATGTTACACAACTTGTCCCGACACTTCGGGAGAGTTACACGGAGGAAAACACAGAGAACCACGGAGGTTAAGAAAATTTCTCTTAGAGACTATTTAAAATTTGTTTTTTTGTCCCGATAGGGATATAATATCGGTAGAAAATAGATTAAGAGATAAATTCCGTCCCGTGCGGGACGGGATATTAAGCGTTTATTTCTCTTTCTACCGACATTATGTGCCTAAGGCACAGTCCTGATTAAGTGATTTCTGATGAATAAAATGGGAACGATTAAATTTAAACAATTTCTTATACTCTGTGAAACTCTGTGTTTTCCTCCGTGTAACTCTGTGTAATATTTTTTTATATTTGATCATGACCGCAACGACTCATACCGATACCCAAAAAGCAGTACTTACTGTTGCCAAGCTCACCTCATTCCTGGGGCCATTTCTCATATCGTCCGTCAATATCGCGCTGCCGGCCATCGAAAAAGAGTTCGCACTGAATGCCGTATCGCTCACCTGGATCGTCACCTCCTATCTGCTCTCCTCCGCCATCTTTCTTCTGCCCATCGGTCGTCTGGCAGATCTGAAAGGAGAGGTAAAACTTTTCAAGCTGGGAATGGTGATTTTCGCCCTATGCCGGTAAACTTTCGGACAGAATCGAACCCCGCATCCTGGCAACCACAGGAATGTCCCTCAACGCGGTTGGTTTGCTGTTTCTCGCTTTTGTCAATCAGAATACGCCACAAACGCTTATCGTGGCGATTTTGCTTTTCATGGGATTCGGATTCGCGCTCTTCTCCTCACCCAACATGAACACCATCATGAGTTCGGTCGGGAAAAGACAGCTCGGCACCGCTTCAGGAACCGCCTCCACCTGCGTATTGTAGGCCAGATGATCAGCATGACCCTGGTGATGCTGATTTTCTCCGCCCGTTTTCACGGCGCCCAGGTTGCACAGGTACCGAATGAATTGTTTGTCGGCACCGCGCAGTTTGTTTACCTGATATTCGCAGGGCTGTGCATGGTGGGTGTTTACTTCTCCTACTCGAGGGGGAATATGCACAAATAATGAGAAGATGAGAAAATGGGAAAATGTGAAGATGAGACCGGTCCCTGAGCGAAGCCGAAGGGTCAAAGGTGAAAATGTGAAAATGAGAAACGGTATTCCTGCGTTCTTTGACCACTATACGGCTTCCTCTTGAATCTTACCCTGAAAGGGTTAAATGTGAATAGCCCCGTGTGGAGCGAAGCGGAACCCGGGGTAAAGGAATTGTGATGGAACAGCGTCCGCGGTAGCATCAAGCTAAAGCAGAACGGATAATTTCGGACGGAATGGCGGAGAAATTGGGAAATGTGATAATCCCATAACCACCCCCGCCGGCGTGGATTTGCCCAAATAAGATTTTCAATTTGGTTATGTCCATAATATTCTGTATCTTATATAGATGGAATATTCTTCCTGTTTTTCTTAATGGCGATTAAATTGGGTGTCGCATTTTGCGATACCCAATTTAATCGCCTCCACAATTACAGGCCAATGATATGACAAAGGTTGATAATCAAATCATGTTACCGGATGCAACAACAAACCCAGGCAAACAAAAAAAGAATGTAATGAATTTGTTTCAATATTCGTGGCATCTTCAAAAACATTCAAAGCCAGATTAAATCAAAAATCACCAATCAAAAATCTACATATGAGTAAGGATATTGAAATAATGTTGTTTCAAGACCTTGTTCAGATAATTGAGCAAGGCAAAACCCAATTAGCAAAACAGGTTAACAGTACAATTGCCTTGGTGTATTGGCATATTGGGAAACGGATAAATGAACATGTGCTTGATAATAAGCGGGCTGAATATGGCAAAAAGATTGTGTCGCCACTGGCGACACAATTGGTAAGCAAATATGGAAGGAGTTTTGAGGTAAAAAACCTCCGGAGAATGATGCAATTTGCTGAGCAGTTTACCGATTTTGAAATTGTCGTTCCACTGGCACGACAATTGAGTTGGTCTCATATTCTGTTACTTCTACCCTTAAAAAGTAAAGAGGAAAAGATTTTTTATGCACAAAAAGCAGTTGAAGAAATTTTAGGAAAAAGAGAATTACGCAAACAAATAGAACAAAAAGCCTACGAACGTGGCGAGATAGCCAATGTTCAAGTTTCATTGGGTATGCCGGAATTACAAAATACTTTTAAAGACCCCTACTTCTTAGACTTTCTGGGGTTAAAAGACGGCTACATGGAGCAAGATTTGGAGTCTGCAATAATCAAAGAGCTGGAAAACTTTATCCTGGAACTGGGCAATGGATTTACTTTTGTAGAACGCCAGAAAAGAATTATTCTGGACGGGAAAGATTTTTATCTTGATTTATTGTTCTTTCACCGCAAGCTTAAACGACTTGTAGCCATTGAATTAAAACTGAGAGATTTTAGACCGGCCGACAAAGGTCAAATGGAGCTTTATCTCAAATGGCTCGACAGATATGACCGGCAGGGAGACGAAAACAGCCCTATTGGTCTTATCCTTTGTGCTGGTAAAAGCACCGAACAAATAGAGCTGCTCGAAATGCACAAAGATGGCATTATGGTCGCCGAATACTGGACCGATTTACCCCCTAAAGCCGAACTTGAAAAAAAGCTGCACTCGCTGTTAATTGAAGCAAAAGAACGAATTGAAAGAAGAAAATCATTAAACCAGTGAAGCTAACCTTCGAATTTAATCTCCAGTACCAGCAAGTGAATAAGCAGCTATATCAAAATTGATCTTATGCCTTTCTTGCCCGGAGGGCATCAATATCCATAGAAAAAACAACCTCAAAAACCCGGTTTGTCCGTCAGGACATAAACACCTCCAATTTATTCCCTACCGGGAAATTGGTCTCCGTGATTTACCTTTTCTATGAATATTGATCTCCTCCGGAGAAAATTCCATTGACGGTAACCGGAAGCGCTCCGAACATGACAGGATGTCTGATTTCAGTAACCGGAAGCCCTTTGAACGTTTCCGGAGGTGAAATGACGACAACCGGAAGTGCATTGATCGTTTCCGGATGTGAAATGACGATAACCGGAAGTGCGTTGAAGGTTGCCGGATGTGAAATGACAACAACCGGAAGCGCATTGAACGTTTCTGGATGCGAAATGACGGTTTCCGGAAGCCCATTGAACCTGGCTAGATGTCATCTGTCTCACACCGGAAGTGAATCGAACCACCTCAGAAAGCAATTGGCGGTGGCCCGAAGCTCAACGGAGGGACCGCTTCGCCCAGGGGCCGATCCCATTTTCCCGGCTGGTGCATATTTATAAGTTGCACCACTTAACTTCGCATTTGCAACCCTTTCCAAAACCGATGCAGACAGCCTGCATCAATGTTTTTGCAGGATGCCGGCGAAATAGTACGACGAAATTGAAAATCCCAGCGTACTGGGGCAAGTGGGACGTCCGTCCGGACGCCTCTCAATCCATATCCCGATAGGTTGTACAGCCGCCCGGCCGGGCGGCTCTTATTGCAAACGATGGCCTTTTGTTCCCCGCAAAAAAATTGCAAAATATTAAAACACCTTTTTGATGATCTGTTTTAAATAATGTGTTTACCTTTGATAAAAATATAGACGACAATGTTGACATTAAACACTATACTTAAAGAGATGAAAGATGTTCCGGTCAACCGATTGGAAGAACTTTATCAGTTTATTCATTCGATGACGCCTTCAACAAAACATTCTGAAAATTTACGGAAGAAAATTCTTTCTTTTGGCGGCGCCTTTAGCGATATGAGCAGTGATGACTATTCTGATTTTCTCAATCAAACAAAAAAAGCAAGGACAAAACTTTTTGACCGGAATATTGAATTATGAAATCGCCATGATTTGTAAATCTCCAATCGAGGTGATAATAACCTCATGGCTATTCCATCTGGCAAATGAAAAACAAAATATTATCAGATGAAACCATCTATGCTTGATACCGATATTCTTTCGGAATTTTTAAGAGGCAATCCGAAGGTTATTGATAAAGTTGACGAACACTTGAAGGAATATGGCTTCATAAGTTTGAGCATCATTACCTATTACGAAATTCTCAACGGACTTTTATACAAGGACGCAAGAAAACAGTTGTCAAGGTTTGAAGATTTTGTTCGGTTAAACAAAGTAATTCCGCTGACAATGCATATGGCAAAAACAGCTGCAACAATTCAAGCAGAACTAAGAAAAAAAGGACTTGAAATTGGACATACAGATACTTTGATTGCAGGCATTGCAATGACTGCCGGATTGCAGCTGGTGACAAATAATACTGACCACTTCATGCGAATCAAAGGACTTGTAATTGCGAATTGGACAAAGTAACAAAATAAGCTTGCCAGCCATTAACAAAGACCCATGCACCATCCGGGCTCCAATGCACCAGGTAAGTTCACTTTTAACACGCCAGACATCTCACCTCCATATCCCGACAGTTTATACAGCCGACTGACTTGGCTGCAATCAATGCTTTTGCAGAAGGAGAAGCACGGAATCTCACAGAGTTTTAGAAAAATTTTCTTAAACTCTGTGGTTCTCTGTGAGTCCTCTGTGAAACTCTGTGTAATATTTTAAAACGAGTTACATAATAGAAAAAACAACCACAAAAAACAGGTTTGTCCGTATGCACCCCATTGACTCCATCTTTTTTCCTTGGCCCTGCGAGCCTACCTTT
>CAYHQN010000198.1:0-5482 GCA_964358545.1 uncultured Tangfeifania sp.
TAACTACATCACTACCCATGGCCACACGAAGTTCATTGGCGCTGATCCGGTAGGTGACATCTTCGTACAAATTCTCGGTGTAATGTACCGGAATTCCCATTGCTTTGCCGAAATGATCGGACAGTTGTTTACAAAGGTCAAACTGTAAAGGGACCCGATCGGGCATCCCTTTAATTTTTCCGAAGGCGCGTAATACTCTTTCTCTTGAATTCATAATCTATTTGTTTCTGTTAATCCTGATGAAAAACTTCTTTTAATTCAATTACAACCGGTGAGTTATCCGGGTTCACTTCCATAATGTCGGACATAAAATTCCACCACTTGCGTACAATTTCAGTTTGTGGCAACTTATTGGAGGTATCACTGTCAACAAGTTTTTGGGTAGCAAAAAGAATATTAGTCTCTTTATCCCAATAGATGGAATAATCAAATACGCCCGCTTTGTTTAACTCCCTGGCCAGTTCAGGCCAAATTTCATCAAGCCGCTTTTTGTACTCATCCTCAAAACCGGCTTTTAATTTCATTTTAAAGGCAATACGCTTCATCTTCTTTAATTTTAACAGTCAGCAAATCTTTACAACCTCAATTCCCATAATCTGCCCAAGTTTTTCAATTTTACCGGCAATATGTCCAACGCCAATTGCGCAGTGGTGAGCGGGACCCTGTTTCGACCATTCATTCATGAACTGCCTGACGCCCTTTGAAAACCGGTATCTGCTGTTGGTATTTCCAATTTCGAGAACGGGTCCGGCAACAGATTCGCCTTCGGCCACCAGCAGAAATACCCAGTCCTTTCCCTCCACCACCGAGAGTAAGGTCACCGGGCCGTGTTTCACAGTCATTTGAATGGACAACCCTTTGCCGGGTTTCCCGTGATAAATGGGCAGTGGAACCAGTTTGACGCGACCTTCGGCAATGGCAAAGTGTGCAGGTCCGTCATGGCCGAGCATCACCACATCGTCCTTGAAATCCATGAGGTAAAATTCGGAGAACGAACCTCCGGCGCCAAATTCGGCCATGATCTTCATGGCCTGTGCATTTTTGACTTCGCACTCACCGGCAATGGGAATATTTTTGCCTGTAAGCAAAGTGTTCCCGGCAATTACCGAGGTCACGATATTTTCGTACTCATTGCCAGGTTCCCCTTCGTAGTAATAGGCCATCGAGCCCAGGTTGTGGTTTTTTACCAGTTTGTCCAATGCCACTGAAGTGCGTGCGGCACGCTCAATCTCGGCGGTTTCACATTCAGGGGACACATCAAAAGTAACATGGAATTCCTGAATTTTTGACAGAACTTCGGCATCGGTGGCCTCATCATGATATTTTTTCAGTTCGCACATTTCAAGCAGCTCGATGTGGGTGCCAAACACGGCCGATTGTTTGGTCAGATCGGTGTAAACGTCCAGCATTCCGCCATAATAATGACCCAAAATACCGAGGCGATTGGTTCTGAGGCAGGCTGCCACGAGGGCTGCCCTGACGTACTCTTCTATCTCTTTCCAGGACTCTTCCTCTCGGAGGTATCCGGTTACAATATCATATTTTATACCGGAACGGTTAAACACGCCGGCAATTTCAGGGACCGAACACGCCTGGCAATGCTCAAGCCACACACCGGTCATTTTACCGCGGTCACCAAGTTTGTTGAACGCTTCATAATCGAGTTCGGCAACCGGCTGAAGATTCAGAATCACAACCGGAACTTTCAGCTTTTGCACAATGGGGAAAACGGTTGACGACAACGCATACGTTGAAATATATAAAAAGACAATTTCCACATCCTGCGATTTAAGATAATCTGCGGCTTCACGCGCTTTAAACGGATTGTCAACCATCCCGGCATCCGCAACCTCCACCCCAAATCCGGCTATCCGGTTTTTAATCTGTTCCTGGTAGGCTTTCAGATTGTCGAGTAATCCATCGAATTGGGCCCAATAGGTATCAAGGCCAATTCCAAATAATCCTACTTTAGTTTGCATTTTTATCTGATTTGTTAATAAAAGACGAAAGTGAATTCCACAAATGAGGTAGTGTGTTAATATTCATTTAATCTTAAATATTTTAATTATAAAGAGCTGGTAACAATCCTAACCGGTCCGAGCAATCCCGATTCGAGCAATGGCGTATCCGACTTGAGCATATCAAAGCGGAAGGCATCGTGAGTTTTGGTGTAACGCTTATCTTTCGGCAGGTTCAGATCACCAACAACACGGTTTGCCCAGAGATTTATTATATCGATCTCCAAAGTATTGCCTGTCGGCTTAACCGAACTTGTGATCTCAACACGCCAGGGGGCGCACCAAAGAGTTCCGAGATTCCTGCCGTTCAACCGAACTTCAGCAACATTTTTCACATTGCCGAGATCGAGAAACAGTCGTTCACCCTTCTGTTCTGCCATTATTTCTTCCTTCGCTTTTGGTATCAGATCAAAGGCTTTACGATAGGTTGCTTTCCCTGAATAGTACTTAATTCCATCATCTGTACTGTTTATCCAGTTGATAAGTTTAGGAAATTCCGTTTCACCCGGACCTCCCCAAGTTGGATCGAATGTGACTTTCCATAAATCACTAAGTGTAGTCAATTCAATTAATTTTGGAAAGTTTAGTTTCGTCTTTCCGGCATTGTCGCCCGGCACGGGATTCCGAAACACTATGAACCAGGAGTCGAACCTATCGAATTCCAGTGAAAAGGTAGTATTTTTTCCTGTGTCCATGAAGGCACTCACTGGCAGGATTTCACCCGTAACAGCATTCCATATCTCGGGTTGTTTCCCGCTGACACGGAAAGTGAAATCAGATGTTTCCGGCCTATTTGTGCGATTTATAATGAAATATATCTCTGCATACCCACTTGTACGATGAATATAGTCGAATTTCTCAGGCTGTTCGGATTGCCCGGTGAATGAAAAGTCAGGTTGCACCCCTGCGGCTAAAAGAATTGCCCGGGGTGTTTTGCCCCAAATCACTCTTCCTTTGCCTAATTGACGCTCAGTCCGATCTTTGCCGTCCAGATCACCCCAGACTTCAGCAGCTATTTTTCGGACCTGGTCATCGCAGTGAGGGAAGTTTTTCAGTCCTTCTGAATACTCAGGTGGAGGACCGACCACTGTAGCACCTTTTATCACCAATTCGCGAATCTTCTTTATCACTTCAATTGACATCGCCGTTGAAGGAATGGGTGAAACAGCCAGTTTTTGGTATCGACCAACTTGCTGACAGATCTCAGGAGAGGCAGAAGTGCAGTTTTGCAATACTAACAACCGATAACTCATCCCATCGGGCAGTACGATCAGTCCGTTTTTGACCGACATCCTTGTGAGCAAGACTTCAGCATTGGCATAATCGCAATCATAACCGTTTCCCAGGGAAGGAATAGTATATTTTGGCGGCACCAGAGTTGGGGGTCTTTCGCCCAGGTAGAAGCAAACGTCCCCCACAAACTTCCCCTGTTGCAGCATAAACTGGCAGCGGGAAAGATAGGTGAAGAATGGCTTGGACTGCTCCCACCAGGTGATATTTGGAGTCCAGTGCTGACCTGCACAGAATTCGTATCCGGGTTTGCCATCCGATGGGGGCTGACACGTAGCCTGGTGTAACATGATGCGGTTTATCCCCTCACAAAAAGCATCATTGGCGTAAGGTTTCAAATCTGAAGGTCCCAGCGACCAATGTGTTCGATCCTGCTCCTGTTGAGTGAAGGATTCGGCTTGCGCCTCCTTCTTTCCATAAATATGCGCCGCGGTGGCGGTTTGCTTGAGATTGAGCCGAAGATGCTTATCTGTATTGTATACACCAGGCGAAAGAAAATGACGGTTTACCCAGAATTCGCCGGAGGGGATGTCACACCGCCCGAGGTTCTTGAGCACATCCTGGGGAGGGATATCATTTGGTCCACCGGCTTCATTGCCTACTTTCATACCATATTTATGACATAAATCGTAGAAATGGCCATAAAAATTCTCTGCAATGCAATCCTGAATAGTACGATCAAAATCGCTGTGAAACCGATTTGAGACCAAGGAATCGCCAACCATATATCCTGCAAGCACAGGAGAATATGGTTTCAAATCGTATCCACGGAATCTCTTGAACTGGTTAGGGAAATCCTGCGTCCAGGTGAGTTTTCCGCATTCCCAGCTGTCGGACCATAAATAGGCCAGTTTCCCTCCTGCTTTTCGGGTCTCTTCGATAACCAGTTTACCCAGATGGTCGAAATGATCGTCCAATGAAGCCGTACTTAAATAATCAATCTCATAACCTTCTCCTCCCTTGAAAGTGTCGCCATCGGGATAAGCATGCCATTTGCTCCAGGGGTGTCCGGTCAATGTGTAGCCAGTCCGTAAAATCACCCACGCTCCCTCCGGCACATCCCAATCAAATTGACCGTCAGGTTTTAATTTACCGGACATGTCTACTAAAGTTTCCGATATGACTGTTTTCCCATTGTGATCTATCCGGAATGCCTGCACCCATATATCATGATAATATCCGTCAACAGTTTCCGGCTGAGCAAGTTTGGCGGAATATTTCTTAGGTCCTACAACTTTTATTTCGGTCTGTACAATCTTTTTCATCGCATTATCCTGGGTAACCCATGGTCCCATCATCGTCCATCCACCTGCGAGGTTAAACCCCATTTCGATGTGTAAGCGGGTTGCTTCCCTGACCGCGTGACGAAAGAGTTCCCGCCATTCTGTACCAAGAAAATCCACACCTAACAGTGGCGCCTTTCCGGCATATCCTCCCGTGCAGATCAGATTGACACCGCTGATCCCCTTTGCCTTAAATTCCTCCAGGTCACGTGTAATCCCTGCCTTGTCAACACGGTTGAAAAGCCACCACCAATATACGCGGGGCTTTGCCGAGTCAGGTGGCGAAAGAAATGAATTTTTCAAGGAATTCAAATCTTTCCCGGTGAGAGAAAAACTATTTAATATAAATAGAACCAGATAAATAACTAGTCCTAATTTGAAATAACGCATCCTATATAAATTTCACTGATGAGTTGATTTTTTTTACATATTACTACGATATCACCCTGGCAACAGTATGCAACACCACGGGTCCAAGAAGTCCGGATTTCCGCAGTGCATCATCTTTCGACCAAACTTTAATGACACTAAAAGTGAATCTTCCCGTTGGGCTCGGTTTGCCATCAACAAACCACTGCGGATATTCCTTTAATTCACCTCTTTTGGTCCAGCTGCAGTCTTCCGGAAGGTTTGCATCTCCTATCTGCCGGTTTGGCCAAAGATTGACTACAGTTACCTCCAGTAAGTTTTCGCCAACTTGTGCAGCACTCGTGATATCAATCCTAAATGGTTTTTTCCAAAGGATGCCTAGTACTTTCTTGTTTAACTTGACAATTGCCATTACCTCTACTTCTCCCAGGTCCAGGAACAACAGTCGGTCTTTTTGCAGCATATCGTAGTTCTACTTTACCAAATTGAAAAAAGAGACGGTTTATTTTGTTATATGGCTAA
>CAYHQN010000199.1:0-5439 GCA_964358545.1 uncultured Tangfeifania sp.
GTTTGGACGCATCGGTGAAATCGCTGGTGTAGATTTTGTAGAACCGCTTCAGGATGTTGATACTTTTTTTGCTCCCCCAGGTTTTCTCAAAAAGCTGTGTATGAAAGAGCAGTTGGGTTAATCTTTCTGTCTTTAGAGGGGCTGGATGATTTGGCTGAAAGAACCAGGGATTGTGAAAGATCCCCCGACCCACCATGATCCCGTCCAGACCATATTTTTCAGAGAGTTCAATTCCCTGAGCGACAGAAGAGACATCACCGTTTCCTACAAAAAAGGTCTCCGGACTCATTGCATTTTTGATCAGTACGCCTTTGCCGATTTCATTCCAGTCAGCCAATCCGTCTGATTGCTGTTTCTGGGTTCTGCCATGAAGTATTACCGCTGCAGGTCTGGTCTCCATGATCGTGGTCATCCACCTATCCGTCTCGTGCATCCGGATACCCGTTCTGGTTTTCACCGAGACAGGCAGATACGTGGCCTCTTTTGTAGCCAGGATGATCTCTTTGGCCAGATCCGGCTGATCGATCAATGCAGAACAGCAACCATTCTTCACCACTTTCTTAACCGGGCATCCCATATTGACATCAATTCCGTCGCAATCAAATTCTTCGGTGATCTCGCGGGCTATTTTACTAAACAGCTCAGGATTTTTACCCCAAATCTGAACCACCAGCCTGATGTTCTTTTGTTTCAGAAGCGCTCTTTCCGATTGGCTGACTAGTAGCCTGTGAACAACATTTTTCTTTCCAACTGGATGATTGAGCCCGTCGACCGAAGCAAATTCTGTATAAAGTACCTGCAGAAAGCTTGGATCGGACATTCCGGCCACCACTTCGCGAAAAACGGTATCCGTTACATCCTCCATTGGAGCGAGAGCGAAAAATGGCTTTGGAAGCTGTTGCCAGAAATTGGACATATCAATTATTTATTCTTCCCGGTTCGCGGCGGTTTTTGCCGGGATTGCCTGTCAGATCATCCCCCAGATCTTCACGGGCCTCATCCGCCAGCTTTTTGAGTTCTGCCACGACTTCAGGATAAAATGCCTTGACATCATACTGCTCTCCCGGATCCCGGCGCAGATCATACAATCCCTCTTCAAAACTGAAATTATCATTGACTTTGCCCGGAAATCCTTCTGCTCCAGGTTGAAATCCATGATAAGTGCGTCCCGGATGGGCAAAGACAAGCTTCCAGTTCCCCTTCCGGATGCCTTCCAGATTGTTCTTCCGGTAGTAGTAAAGAAATGTTTTGCGTGGATTGGCATCGACCTCTCCAAGGAGCAAAGGCAAGATACTTACTCCGTCAATTTTCTTTTTTGGAAGATCAGAATGCGTTATCTCTGCAAAAGTAGGTAGCAGGTCAATCGTTGAAGCGAGTTTGTTGCAAATGGTCCCTTCTGCAATATGGCCCGGCCATTTCATGATACAAGGCTCCCGCTGACCCCCCTCGTAGCTGTTCCCTTTGCCTTCGCGCAATCCGCCGGCAGAGCCTGCATGATTTCCAAAGTTGAGCCATGGTCCGTTGTCAGAGGTGAAAACGACAAGTGTATTTTTCGTAAGGCCATTTTTCTCCAAAGTTTTCAAAATCTCCCCTACCGACCAGTCAATCTCCATGATCACATCGCCAAACAATCCCTGCTGGCTCTTCCCTTTAAACTTTCCGGATACGGCCAGGGGAACATGGCACATCGAATGGGCCATGTAAAGAAAGAAGGGATTCTTTTTGTTTTCGGTGATGAAACGGACTGCCCTTTCGGTATAAATGGTCGTTAATTCTGACTGGTCGTCGAGAGTCTTCAGCTCTTTTATTTTTTCGTTCCCTTCGATCAGTGGCAATTGGGGATAGTTGGATTTTCGGTTATTGCCAGATGAATTCATAGGTGTTCCGTCGTAATAAACCGGCCACATATCATTGGAATAGGGTAGTCCCAGGTATTCATCAAAGCCCTGCTGCAACGGGAGAAATTCCTTCAAATGTCCAAGGTGCCATTTCCCTATTGCTGCACTTTTGTAGTTCTGTTTTTTCAGGACTTCTGCGATGGTCTCTTCCTCCGGATTCAAACCTATTTTACTATCGGGCATCAATGCCCCGGAAATCCCAACCCTGTTAGGGTAGCATCCAGTCATGATTCCGGCACGCGAAGCACTGCATACCGCCTGGGCAGAAACGAAATTGGTAAACCGTACCCCTTGCGAGGCCATTTTATCCAGATTAGGAGTTGTGTATCCGGTAGCTCCATAACACCCAAGGTCTCCGTAACCCATGTCGTCCATGAAAATCAGAACAATATTGACCGGCTTGGGTCTTGGGGCGCTGAAAGTTGGGGAACAAACAGCAATTGAAGCAAGAGCTGCAGAACAACGAAGAATAGTATTCATAAGTCATGAAATTAGGACTTTCAAGGTAAAGTTAAAAAAAAAGGTTCCAAATAGAAACCCTCTTTTCGAAAATAGTAAATCTGTTACCTGATCTTTGATCCTTTTTGTGCAAAAAATAGCATATAGGCATAATACAGGAATAAGCTGCCAACAGCAATGATCACAGAACCCGTTATTGTTTGGACTGCTCCCATGATAGGCATCAGGATGGCAGCGCCGATGACAGATGTTGCAATCACTCCCGAAGCTACTTTGGCATGTGGACCAAGATCCTCAAGGGCGAGATTGTAGATTACCGGCCACATGATGGAGTGGAACAATCCGGTACCCAGGAAGAGCCACATGGCGATAACCGGAGCTCCGGCACCAATGATAAAGGAGGCGGCTAACAGGGCTGCACCACCAACTGCGCACAAGGTAAGGATTTGTCCGGCTTTGTACTTTTGAAGGATGAAAATTCCAATCACACGGCCTACCATCAAACCTCCCCAGTAAAATTTAAGCATGTCGATGGATTTGATATCCTGCAGGCCCAACTGCTTCACATAATCGGCAAAGAAACTTGGAATACCAATCTCAATACCCATGTAGAAGAAGATTGCCAAAGAACCCAGCCAAATGTGGGTGTATTTGAAGGCACTTGATTTATAGGTTTTGGCATCAGCTGCAACATCGCCGTCGCCAGTTTTGATTTCGGGTAATTTCAGGAAAAACATAATTGCCAGAATTGCCAGTGTTACAATACCGATCATCAAAAATGGTCCCTGTACAATCTTCTGAATAACAGAATTTTCCAACTTCGCACCTACCTCAATCTTAGGAGTTACCAAAAGGAAAGAGACGAATATCGGGGCAATCACGGTAGCAACCGAATTGAGTGCATTGGTCAGGGTTAGACGACTGGCTGCAGTTTCGGGGCTTCCCAGGGCATTGACATAAGGACCTGCAACAACCTGAAGGATAACAACGCCGATAGCAAATACTGATACGGTACTAAGAAATCCATAATATCCCATTCCAACGCCTGGAATACACAGGAAGAAACCCAGGGCAATCAAACCCAGACCAAGCAGTACTCCGTTTTTGTAACCAATGCGCATCAGCAGGAGACCTACCGGAACGGAAAGGACATAAGCGCCATAGAAGAAGGTATTGGGAAGCTGTTTCTGAACTTCGTCCAATCCAAAGGCATTCTTCAAAAATTCAATGGTCGAATTGTTCATTGTTGTGATGAACCCAAAGAGGAAAAAGAGGGAGGCCATCACGACCAACGGGAACAAATACTTGTTGGTTGAATCAGTTTTAGTCATTGTTTGAGGTTTTATAAAATGTAAAATTAAAATAGTTTCTTCCCACCGTCGCCTATTTCAGCAACATAGAATACAGGTTTAAAACCCGTTTTTTCCTGGTAGTTTTTCCCAACTTGCGCAATGAAAGTATCCACTGCCTCATCCTTTACCAGACTTACCGTGCATCCGCCGAAGCCGCCCCCCGTCATCCGGGTGCCAATTACCCCTTTGATCTTGCGCCCCTCTTCAACCATGGTATCCAGTTCAAATCCGGTTACTTCATAATCGTCGCGCAAAGAGTCGTGCGAGCCATTCATCAGTTCGCCAAACCTCACCAGATTACCTGCTTTCAGCTCTTTGACGGCGTCTTCAGTCCGTTTGATCTCGCTCACCACGTGTCGGGCCCTTTTGCGAACAGTCACATTTTCGATCTTCTCTTCGACTTTTAGAAAATCTTCCCAGGATATTTCACCCAACGCGGAGATTTGTTTGAAAGGTTGAATGGCTTTAACAGCTGCCTGGCACTCAGCCACTCTTTCGTTGTATTTTCCGGAATCCAGTTTGTGCGGACTATTGGTGTTGCTGATCACGATTTTCACACCCTCGAGTTTCACAGGTACCAAATCATAAGAGAGTGTATCACAATTCAGGAAGATGGCATGGTCCTTCTTGCCCATGACGGAGGCGAACTGGTCCATGATACCGCAATTGACAAAGGCAAATTCGTGCTCGGCCTTTTGTCCCATCAAAGCAAGTTCAACCTTGTCTATCCCAAAACCAAACTGATCATTAATGACCACGGCAGTACAGACTTCCAGTGCTGCAGAGGAGGAGAGTCCGGCCCCTGTTGGAACATCCCCATAGAATAGCATGTCCGCACCCGAATCGAAGGTAAGCCCCTTTTTCATAAACTGTGCAAACACACCGATTGGATAGTTCACCCACTCTTTGCCAATGGCTTTGTTGAGATCTTCAACTTTTACTTCGGCTTCGAATGGCATATCCAGTGATGTAAAACGCACGCTTTTCCTTTTTGTTTTCCGGATAAGGCAATAGATTCCGAAACTCAAGGCGCATGGGAATACGAATCCCCCATTGTAATCTGTGTGTTCACCAATCAGGTTGACACGTCCCGGAGAGAAATATCCGCTGATTTCTCCTTCACCATACTTCTCAATAAACTTTGCTTTAAGCTGCTCTATTGTCATATTATCTTCTATTTAATTGTTAACTGGTAGGTACTGGTAGGCAAATGTATGCTATTTTGGGTTCAATTTTCGGACTCGATCCTCTGTTCCTGACAAAATCGCAGAAAACCATTTACACGCTCCTCCGGTTCCTTTCCTCCCGGGAACACCATAATCAGCTTTTGATATTTCATGAACAGATCTTTACCTTCCGTCATGGCATCATAAAGGTCCTCTTTGAATCCATTCAATTCATCGAAAAGCAGAAAAATCTGTTTGTCATAACTTAGATCATGCTGATCAAGATCTGTAGACGTCTTACTTTGCAAAGAGTCGAATTCCATACAAGCCCGGGATAAAATATTACAATTTCTTTTTATTCCAAAAAATAATATACCTTTGGTTCAAACTTTAGGGGTGCCTATACGGGCTGAGATCACACCCTCAAAACCTGATGCAGATAATGCTGCCGAAGGAAAAAGAATCTTCTCAATCCGCCGGATATTATTCCTGAAGTTCAACGATAAAAATTCAGGAATGGAAATAAAACTCAACAACCAGATTAAAACTTTTCCGGAGCAATGC
>CAYHQN010000200.1:0-5408 GCA_964358545.1 uncultured Tangfeifania sp.
GTATTGTTGTCACCCTGAATAACGGCAAAAGGAACCCTGCCAATCTCCTTCGCAACCTGGTTGTAGGTCTCGCCCATGAACCGTTTGATTGAAGAGATTGTCTTTGTCGGATTGGTGATGGCCTGCCTTTTGGCCGGATCACCCACCTTGCGTTCCCCATTGTCGACAAATGCCACGATGGAGGGAGTTGTACGTTTGCCTTCACTATTGGGGATCACAACAGGTTCGTTGCCCTCCATGACGGCAACACATGAGTTGGTTGTCCCTAAGTCAATTCCAATAATTTTTCCCATTTTGTTCTATTTAAACTATTAATATTTTTTTTTCTTGCATTTCGATCTTATGACTAACGACAATCAATCTTTGTGCCAATCCTTCCAAAACCGGTTTTTAGGCGCTTTTGCGAACTGAATTTTCCGGTTCTCCGAATGTGTTGTCATATTTTGTGACAAAACGACAGAAAAACTTTGAAACGCTGGCATATTTGGCACCGTTTCCCGTATCTCATTTCGATCAATTAAAGCGTTCACCACAATAGACACATAGGTCACATTAGGTTCTATTGTGTTCTATGTGTCTATTGTGGTGAATATCAAAAAACCTGAACAAAAAATATCCCTGTTGATCCAACTTTATCAATAAATAATATCTTTGAAAGGAAATACTACAAACTATCATTGACATTTTAACCAAATGCAAAAAAAGATTCAAACGGCAAAGCAGGTAGAACGACTTGCATCACTTGATGTTTTACGCGGATTTGATATGCTCTGGATTATTGGCGGCGGCAGTCTGGTTGTTGCCCTTTCAAAGGCCCTCGACTGGGGTTGGCTGAATGTTGTGGCCGAACAGATGGAACATGTCAGGTGGGAGGGATTTCATTTTGAAGACCTGATCTTCCCGTTGTTCATGTTTATCTCCGGAGTTGCTATCCCTTATGCCATCACCTCCAAAATCGAGAAAGGCGCCGATAAATCACTCTTGTTAAGGAAAGCGGCAAAGCGCGGGATCATCCTGATATTGTTGGGAATTATGTACAATGGAGCCCTACAGAACGGCTTCTCCAACATGCGCATTCCAAGTGTGCTGGGACAGATCGGATTCGCCTATTTCTTCGCTGCCACCATCGTGATCTACACGAAAAACATGAAATCGAGAATTATCTGGCTGGCAGGATTGCTTATTTCCATTGCAACTCTTCAACTGGCTGTTCCGGTTCCCGGACACGGCGCAGGACTACTGGATCCGGTCAATGGCATCAATGCCTGGCTCGACCGTTTGCTTATCCCGGGCAGGTTACACGGAACGACTTTTGATCCGGAAGGATTGCTTTGCTCCATCTCTGCCATCTCCGTGACGCTGATGGGCGCATTGGCCGGCGGAATATTGCGCGACGGCACACCGGCTTCAGGAAGAAAAGCTTCGGTCCTCGCTGTCATTGGCGCCTGTCTGGTGGTTGTTGCCCTGACTCTTTCGACCTTCTATCCTATTATCAAAGCAGCCTGGACAGTGCCTTTCGACATGCTCACAGCAGGCATCAGCTTTATGCTTCTGGCCTTGTTCTATTATACCATCGATGTCAAAGATTGGGTTAACACTTGGTTCTGGGGAATCGGTAAATACAAAATTCTCTTTTTCAAGGTGATCGGGATGAACTCCATCACCATCTACCTGGCAACCAGAATTTTTGATTTTCGCGATGCGTCCTCATTCTTCCTGGGGTTCCTTGAGCCTGCCCTGGGCAACTGGATCGTTATCCTCGGCGCAATCGCCCTCGAATGGATGTTCTTGCACTTCCTTTTCAAGAACAAGATTTTCCTGAAAGTGTAGGAGGAAGTTATGAGTTATGAGTTATAACTAAAAGTGCTGATATTTAGACTGTCAGCACTTTTTTCATTTCCACATTTTCACATTCTCACATTTTCACATTTACATTTGGTAACTTTGCATATTCATCCAAAAAAATTCGGAACTTATGTCAGTGCACAAAGAGATCAAAAGGGTAACTACCCATGTACTTTCGGAGATGAAACTGCAAGGGGAGAAAATTTCCATGCTTACCTCCTACGACTACAGCATGGCTAAACTGGTGGACCAGGCCGGGATTGACGTTATCCTGGTCGGGGATTCGGCCGCCAATGTCATGGCGGGCCACGAAACAACCCTCCCGATCACCCTGGATCAGATGATTTACCATGGAAAGTCGGTTGTCAAAGCAGTGACCCGATGTCTGGTAGTAGTCGATATGCCATTCGGCACCTACCAGGGAAACTCGCTCGAAGCATTGAACTCTGCCATCAAAATCATGAAAATCACCCATGCCGATGCGGTAAAACTGGAAGGTGGCAGCGAAGTTATCGAATCGGTGCAACGCATCCTGTCGGCAGGCATTCCCGTGATGGGGCACCTTGGCTTGATGCCACAGTCGATCAACCGTTATGGCACCTATGTTGTCAGGGCCAAAGAAGCAGATGAGGCCAATAAACTGCTGAAGGATGCGAAATTGCTTGAAGAGGCCGGATGCTTTGCCATCGTGCTGGAGAAGATTCCGGCATCGCTTGGCACGAAGGTCGCGAAAGAGTTGAAAATCCCGATTATTGGCATTGGCGCTGGTGGCGGTGTTGACGGGCAAGTACTTGTGATCCACGACATGCTCGGCATTACCCAGGAGTTCTCACCAAGGTTTTTGCGCCGTTACCACAATTTGGCAGCCGAAATCAAAGGGGCTGTCGGCCACTATATCAAAGATGTTAAATCGAAGGATTTTCCTAATGAAAAGGAGCAGTACGAGTGAAGCTAGGGATTTTGTTTGAGGACAATCACCTCATCGCCATCAATAAGCGCTGTGGGGACATCGTGCAGGGAGATAAGACGGGAGACAGCCCTATCGGTGATGAGATAAAAACCTACCTGAAAGAGAAATACCACAAACCCGGAAATGTCTTTCTGGGGGTGACCCACCGATTGGACCGGCCAACGAGCGGGGTTCTGCTTTTTGCCAGAACCTCCAAGTCGCTTACCAGGATGAATGAACTCTTCAAAAACGAGGGGGAGATCAGAAAAACTTATTGGGCAGTGGTTGATATCAAACCGGATCCGCCTGAGGCCATCCTTGAGCACTGGCTGGTTCGAAACGAAAAACAGAACAAGTCTTTCGCCTATCCAAGGGAGCAGAAAGAGTCAAAAAAGGCATCTCTCACCTACCGTTACATCGCCTCATCCGATCGTTTTCATTTGCTGGAGATTGAACTTCATACCGGCAGGCATCACCAGATCAGGGCCCAACTGGCAGCCATCGGGCTTCACATCAAAGGCGATCTGAAATATGGATTTTCAAGGTCCAACAAGGATGGCGGGATACATCTTCATGCCCGTACCATCCGTTTTGTCCATCCCGTCACCCTCGAACCGGTGACCATCACCGCGCCAGTTCCGAACGATCCTGTGTGGCAATTTTTCGAAAACAGGTAAGATGTATAAAGGATTAGCCTCCAGCTAATCCTTTATACATCTTACACTAAATCCACTTTTTTTACTGTAGGCGGTTGCGCGTTGGGCGCAATTGTTTTCGCAGGCAATTTGTCGGTTCATGGCAAATCCCGGGATATTGAGGTACTCTGTGTTGGCCCACAAATAGTTGTAATATATCATATCGACGAAAACACCATTGGCATCGCGACAGCCACCGGGAACGGCCGAGAAGCCGGTCGAGTTGGTGGATGTGTTGGGGCTTGGCCAATGCGCAACGCCCGACTCCCTGATCTTGAGGTTCGCAGCAAGTTCCCCTCCCAAAAAAGTAGTCATCGTGCCCCATTCCGAATCGGAAGGGAGATGCCAGCCTGTCGGACAAAGTTTTGTGGTTCTCAGGTTCTCTGCCATCCAAACCTGGATGCCAATGGTAACTGTTTTGTAAACGTTTCCATCCGAATCAGTAACCGTGTTGGGTTGGGTTGTATTATCATCAACCGGTGGAGGGCATCCGGTCAGTACAATTAACAACAAACCCAAAACAGACAAAACTCTCAATTTCAAGTTGTTTTCACTTTTCATAGCTAGATATTTTAGTCAGACTACTCAAAGTTAAAACATTCCGCATTGAGATCAAAGCACTTTGTTAACATTGTGTCAATCATTGCCAAAAATGCCCCGATGTTGTAGTCAGGGCACACGTTATGTCTATTTCAGGCAAAACACCGCGTACAATGGTATCGCTTTGATCTGATTCTCATAACCAAAATTCTTTCCTGAAATCCGGATGGAGTATGGGCAACTGTACTTCTTCACAAACATTGTCATGCTAACGGATTTTGTCCGAAGGCCTTTCTTTACTTCCACAGGAATCACCTGTCCCTCAATCTGCAGAACAAAATCGAGTTCGGCCGTATTCTCATTTTTCCAGTAATACAACGGAAAACCATTGCAGACTAAAGCCTGGGCCACATAGTTTTCGCTCATGACTCCTAAAAATCCATTGTCTTCTTCAACCGGCGATAAAATAGTTTGTTGTGCCATACCCGATTTCATGGTAAGCATCCCGATATCGCCCATATAGAGTTTGAAATCGCTTAAATCGGCATAAGCAGCAACCGGCATGAACCCATGGTCAATTTTTTGACATTTGAGAACTATGCCTGCTGAATTCAGCCACTCGATTGATTCGCCAAACAAGGTGGTTGTAGCTCCTTTTTGAACTATTTTGTACTGAAATTTCCTGTTTTCCTTAGCCAATTGTGTTGGGATTGAATTGTAACATGCCCTTATTTTCACACTTGTGGCCGGGGAAGCATATTTTGCCATGTCTGCGATGTATTCATTCAGGATTCGCCCCTGAATTTCGGTTGATGTAAGCAAACTTTTGGTATCAACAAACTCAGCCACTACTGCAGGCATTCCTCCGACTATAAGGTATTGCTTATACAACTCCATGGCTTGAATATGCAGAGCTTCGGGCATGGCTTCCAAACTTGCATAGTGAGACGATATCTCTTTGCTCAATAACTCCTTATCCATAGCCCACAGGAACTCCTCAAAATCCATCGGAAACATGAAAAGCTCGTCAACCTTACCTGCCGGGAATGAAAACTGGTCTCTGTTTACCGCCACACCCAACAAACTGCCCGCAGCTACAATATGATATTGAGGAGTTTCTTCACAAAAGGTCTTTAAAGAAGCCAGTGCCCTGGAACAAGCTTGTATTTCATCCAAAATAACCAAAGTTTCTCCGGCAATGATACGGGTATTCGTTACCGTTTCGAGAAATTGAATAATGCGCAATGGAGTAATATCGGTTTCAAAATAAGAATTTACCAGGAGATTTGTTTCGAGGTTGATATGGACTACCTGCTTAAAATGTTGTGCCCCAAATTCTTTCAAAATATAGGTTTTCCCAACCTGTCGGGCGCCATTCA
>CAYHQN010000201.1:0-5295 GCA_964358545.1 uncultured Tangfeifania sp.
GCGCAAGCCCTGCGAAGCGGCGTATTGGGCGGGGCGTTTTTTTGCTTCGTGTGTTGGCGTGGCTCTTCCGTCAGCTGACGGATGTGCCACAAGTGCGGTGATGCAAAAAATGTGACAGAAAAAAACCACAGAAGCGGGGCGAGCGATTGGCTGGTGGCAGGAATCTCGTGGGGTTGAACTCTGTTTTATTGTATCGGATGATGTTTCTGTATCGCTGTTTTCAGCGCTTCTATTCCGGTTTGCCTGTACTTTTCTGTGCTGTCAGGATATTTATGTCCGGCAAAAGTTTGTACTATTCTCAGGTCTTTTCCTTGTTTTAAAAGATTCGCTATTGCGCTCTGCCGGATAGTGTATGCGGTTAGTTTCCTTCCGGGAAAAATCTTTCGCAATTGCTTTATCAGGTAGTTGAGCAGTATGTCCTGGTCGGGTTGTCCGCAAAAACTCAATATCAATCTTGCATCAGCTGTATCAACTGCTTGTGGATTACCTCTTGTTAGCAGCTTTGCCCTTTCTTCATTCAGGTAACGGTGGAGCAGCATGATCTGTCTGGGTTTTAATTGCAGCGTTCTTTCATGGGTGGTGGCGGCACCGACTAA
This sequence comes from uncultured Tangfeifania sp., assembly GCA_964358545.1. Classification (GTDB taxonomy): domain Bacteria; phylum Bacteroidota; class Bacteroidia; order Bacteroidales; family Prolixibacteraceae; genus CAINVV01. The sequence goes on from CAYHQN010000201.1 coordinate 597, forward strand.
GATGGTCGCTTCTTCCAGATGGATGTCTTTTATTTTCAGGTTGAGCAGCTCTCTTCTTGTGAGCGCCTGATAGATTAGTAAACCGATGATTACCTGATTTCTCAACGCGATGCCTTTGGGATGTACCGGCTCTGTTAGCAGCTTTTCCAATTCTTTTTCACTATACAAATCCTGCAACTGCACATTCCACCTCGGTGCATCTTGTAATAAAAAATACCTGCATGGATGGTCTTTGCGCCTTCCGGTGTGCACTAAGTAGCGATAGTATTGCTTGATGCTCTGCAACTTTCTCTGGATGGTTGAGATGTTTTTATAGACACCTCTTAATAGTCCGATGTATTCCAGAATGTCACTGTAACCGGCTTGTTCTGTTTTTGCTTCTCCCAAAAATGCTTTCAGGTGGCTGATAGTGGTTAAGTGGGTGGGGATGGAGGATGGGCACAGGCGGCTTTGCAAATATTCTTTGAGTGTCATTCTTTATTTTAACTGATATGTAACAGTTGTTGTTTGCTGATTCTTGTGTAAATCTGTGTAGTATCCAATTTTTGATGTCCCAGAAAATCCCTTACATATTCTACGCTTAATCCGTTTTCCAACAAATGCGTGGCAATGCTGTGGCGCAAGCTGTGTATGCATATCTTTTTTTCTTCTATGGCTTTATTTTCGCATCTTTTGATGAGTGTTGAAAGTATTTTGTTGGCTGCCATTCCACGCATCCTCATTCCTCTTTTGTTGAGTAAAAAGGGATTTCCTTTTTCGTCCGGCAAAGGACAGCGCTCTTTACTGTACTGCTCTCGCTCCTGCTGGTAATAGTTGTGCAGGTCCTCGGTTACCCCGCTACTCATAGGTATTACACGCCTTTTATCCCCTTTGCCTGTTCGTACATAAAGCAGTTGCTCTTTATAATGGATGTCGTTGGTGTTGAGCTGCCCGCCTTCTTTTTTTCTCAATCCGCAACCGTAATAAAGTCCGAGCAATGCCCGTTCCCGTAGTGTTTGCGCTGCCTGATAGAGTTCTTTGATTTCTGTTTGCGTTACTAATTCTCTGTGCCGGTATGCGGGTTTTGGAAACACTAAGCCGCTGATTGGGTTTTTACTTATCTGCCCTGTTTGCTCGCAATAGCTCAGCAGCAGGGTGATGGCACAGAGGCTATGGCTCACTGTGGTGTCCGATAATATTCCCGCATAAATTTTATTGGGACGAATGCACAGGTACCGGTAATGTTGCTGGATATGCTCCGGTGTAAGGCTTTGCAAGGTAACGACGCTGTTTGCTTCCAACCAATGCAAAAAATCAGAAACCGCACATCCGTATTGTTTTTGCGTATCTTTTTTGTAGCCGGAGATTCTCATATATTCAAGGTAGCGCCGGTAAATGTTTTGGTAATATGCGCTCTGCTTTTCCATCGCGAACTGTTGTTTTTTAAAAACCCCTTATATACATGATTTCTGATTTTTCCGAACACCAAGCATCTATCCCTTGCTGCGTCTATGTTTGCAGTGTTCGGATACCAAACGAACACTCCCTTAGAAAGTCTTGATATATAATAAATTAAGTGTTCGCTTTTTTTTACGAACACTCCCGAACACTACTAAACCCTTGCCGGCGCTTGTATTTTATCTATTTGCTCTTGCAGATTTCTTTTGATTCTTGTCCGCAATATGGTTATGTCGTCCCAGTACGCTATCTTATAAATATAGCCCTGGTAGTCGTTTCCAGATACTTTTTGCAGATACTCCATTTCCAATAGTTCCTGGATATTCTCGTGAACCGTGGTCTTGCACATATCCAACTCCATGCGTATCTCACGAAGTTTAAAATTATAACTCTCAAACTTCTCCCCGCCTTTATTTTTTACATAGTGTTTCAAGCGTTCAAAAAACTTTCTCAACTTCTCATTCAGGTCATCCACTTTCAGCACGATAGCGTCAAACATCACGTCCACTGCGGTTTCTACATCTTCTATTTCTGTAATAAGCCGTCCCTGTCTGTCTTTTTTTCGCTGATACTGATGCAGCAGAGTGATTTGCTCGATGAGTCCGATAAACAGATTGTGCAGGCGTATCAGGTCTTTGGCATCTTCCGGAAGAGAGATTTTAGTCGCATAAGGATTGATGACTTGGTATGATTTTATAAGCCGGATACAGTTTTGCATAAATATTTTTGCTCCTTCTTCCTTCTGTTTGTCTATCAATCCGGCTGCACTTTTGTTGCGATGCTCTATTATTCTTCTGCGCTGCTCATGGCTTTCATCTATGGAGATTAAAAAACAACGGTTCGCATCGTCCTGATGGATTTCCGCTTCTGTGGTACAGGTAATACTCGCCATAGGTCCCATGATTACCTGTGTTTTGGTGCTGTAATTGCCTTCTTTGTCCGATACCGTGGCATCGCGGATAAGCATCCCTTTGCTGATGAGTTCCCTAAAGTACATACGCACTTCTTCGCTCATCCCAACCCTATCTTCTATGGTGATCAGGTGGCGATGTATCTGGTATTTTTTCATGTTGAACAAACTCTTGTCGGTCATGGTGGTAAGGGGTTTGTGATATTCTTCCGGCATCATCTCGCAGATAGTAGTCATTAAATAGGTCTTGCCTTCTCCGCTGGTGCCTTGAATAATGCCGTGCAGCGTATTTTGCATCTTAAAACTGGAGGCAATGCAAAACACCAGCATCCGGCTCTTTTCTTCTCCTACAAGCCCTGCCAGGGTGGTCATCTCAAAAAAACGTTTCATTAATTCGGGCTTTTCTAAAAAGTCAATGCAGGCAGCAGTGGTGTTGTGCGCTACCGCCCTCGTTTTATCCCGGGGCTTTTCACCCGTATCTTCTTCCAGCATTGTTTGGGTGCGGTATTCATCCAATAAATCCGTCAGTTTAGAAAGGTCTGATTCTATCAAATCCGCTCTGAGCATGAGTTTCTCCGCTGCTTCACGGCTCAGCTTTTCGGTGAGCTTGTCCATATACAAATCCATTCTTTCCCGTTTCTTTAAGCCAGTTTGATTGTTCTCTATGTCTATGCTCACCTTCATGCTGTCAAGGTCATTTCTCAATCCGCCTTTGATGTAGTAGGTGGCGGTTGGCGTGCGGTAAATTATTCTGTGAGGGTTGGTGGTGTCTAATTTGCCGGTTGATTGGTTATTGGTCATTTGGTCATTAGTCATCGGGTCATTGGCAGGTTGTCCATTTTTTCTTTCACCGGAAATTATTTTTAGCTCATTGCCATTCCCCATGTTTACAGGTGTTCCCAATCCGTTTATTTCCGGTGAAAGAAAAAATGGGGTATTGCTTATTGGCTTTCTGTTGTCTAAAAGTTCGGTAAATATTTCTTGTGAATGCCCCTGTGCCAAGCTGTTGATGTCCTCGTTGTCGGGAATAGCGATATCGCTGATTATTATTTTTGGATGAATTTGTCGTATGAGCTGTGCGTGTTTCTGCGTTGCTTCTCTTCCTGCTTTGTCTCCATCTAATGCAAAAATTACTTCTTTTAGTTGATGCAGTTGTTGTATTGCTTTGCTGTGTTCTGCTGTCCATATTTCTGCTCCGTACAAGCTAAGCAGGGAATATTCCTTCGTTATAAAATCGTGCTGCAGCAACGTGGCGCAATCAATGATGCACTCGGTGATGATGATTTTTTCTGTGTCGTGGTTGGGGTATTTCGGATATAAACCTTGATGTGCTCCGGGTAGTTTATAATGCGCATCTTTCTCTGTGTGCCTGCCGTAGAGCCATACGATATTGCCTTGTTCGTCTAATACAGGGAACACTACGCAACCGTCAAAGCGGCTTTGAAAATTATTTGCTTTGCCGAGCTTGTCGGGATAGAGCAAACCTGCCTGCAGGTAGCGTTCTTTCTGTGTTTTACTTACTGATTTTTCTTTGTGGAAAGTGTTGTTGTCGTAGCCCACCGTGATTTTTTTCCAATCAATGGCGCGTTTTTGCAGGTACTCCTGTGCTGCGTTTACGTCGGGCATGCTGCGCACGAAACAGGTAAATGCAGCGGTCAGGGTTTCGGTGCGCTGCTGCTGTGACAGGGGCTGTAGCACTTGCTGGTCTTTTCCGTTGGAGGATGTTTGGCTTTTCATTGATTTTGTTATTAGGTGACTGATGAACTGTTCTGCTTTTAGGAACGCTTCGTGTTGGGTGCATTGCTCTTTGAACTGTATAAAGTCAATTCCATCGCGCCCTTTGCCGCAGCCGAAGCAGTGCCAGGTGTTGGTTTCGGGATAAACTTGTAGCGACGCGGTTTTGTCGTCGTGGAAGGGGCAGCGGATGTGGTTGTTGCGGTTGGGGGTGTGGCCGTAGTGGGTAATGACGGTGAGAAGGGAAAGGTGGGATTTGATTGTGGGGATGGTCATTGTAAAAAAAACATTTTGTTTAATTAAACATTATGCAAAAATATTAATTATGTATAAATAAACAATATTTATGAAATATATATTTTACTATATTGCTCCCAACTACATTAAATTATACTTTTGTAGCATAATTACACAAAACAGTATGCAAATAGATGAAGCGATTAAAAAAGTGAGGGAAGCAAAAGGGCTTTCACAAAAGACAGTGGCTATTTCCTGTAAGATGGATCAGGGACATTATTCCCGTATTGAGAACGGTAAAACCGACCCGTCTTTCTCTGTAGTGGTACGTATTACTAAAGCTTTGGGCGTGGACGTGGGTGAGTTATTTAGAGTGGATGA
>CAYHQN010000202.1:0-5091 GCA_964358545.1 uncultured Tangfeifania sp.
TTTTTCCCGGAAGGGATATCCACCATCCCCTCGGGATAGGTAAACTGACGGTGGTTGGAGGTGGTCATGGCCAGGTTCAGAAACGGTTTCCCTCCGGCAAAAGAGCTGTCCGACTCTTTCAATACGCGGTTCAGTAGATCCTGGTCGCACATCCCCCAGGCATTGGCAAAAGTGATCTCACCTTTGGCAAAATCGTTTTTGTCGATGATGGAATAGCCATTGTTCTCGAAAAAATAGTTCATGTTGTCGAAGTAGCCGTTCCCTCCGTAGATAAACTTGAGGGCATATCCTTTTTGTTTGAAAATCTGTCCCATGGAGAACATGTTTTCGTTGTTGGCACGCTTGATGACGCTCTGTCCGGGTTTGGGAGGGGCGGAAAGGGCGACGGCCTCCAGTCCCCAGATGGTCCGGGTGCCTACTGCATAAAAGTTGGTAAAAAGGAGTGCATGGTTGACCAGGGTATCCAGATGGGGTGTCAGTTTACCCTTTTTGCTTCCGAGGTATTCGAGAAACTCCCCGCTCAAACTTTCGACCGTAATAAAAATGACATTGTATTTCTTCTCCTCTCCGGGATTGGAGATCAACCTGGTAACATCATACTGATCGGTTCCTTTCGCACTGCTGTTGGCGCTCTTCAGGAGGATGTTCAACTCTTTAAAATTATCGGGATTGGCCCTTTTGGCATAAAAGGTCTCATAATCCAGTTCGTTACTGAAAAAGGCGGCAAAAAGAGAGTAGACCCCGTTCTTGGATAGTTCGTTGTTGTAACGGTTTTTGCCCTTCTCGGCCCAGGTGTAGTTGACAGTAAAATAGGCCAGCAGCGGCAGGAGAAGCAGGAAAGGGGCAATTTTCATCCGGTTACGAAGGGTACTCTTGCTTTCTGAAATTGCATCCAGTTTCCTGGACCTTACCAGGAAATAGATGATCGCCAGGTTTAGTACCACAATGGCTGATATGATGAAGGGGATCGGGTAGGACTGATTGATATTCCCCAGGACCTCAGTGGTATAGACCAGATAATCGACTGCAATAAAGTTGTACCGCACGCCAAACTCTTCCCAGAAAAAATATTCCGAAACCCCGTTGAAGAGGATGATAAAGAAAGTGACGAAAAAGAGGAGGTAGAGAAACCACTTTTTCAGGGCCCGGTCGGTCACGAATGTCAGGATCAGCACGATCGGGATCATGAAATAGGAGAAGGCTACCAGGTCAAAAAAGAGGCCAAGGAGGTAAATCTTCAGCAGTGGAAGGATCCCCATCCCTACCTCCCTGAACGAGAAGCCCATCAAGACAGTTCGGCTGACAAAAGCTGTCGCCAGAAATACCACCAGCATCCAAATAAGAATGGCGTATCTGGTGTTTGATATTTTTCTAATTCTCTCTTTCATATAGCCTTTAGTTGGTGATGTTATCACCCATATTTTAGTTTAAACCTTTCCGGTTGGGGGTCAAATATAAATATACCCTTTTATTTATTCTTCTTTTTTTTCACAGTTTAATTGAACCATTTTGATAAATTTGAGTTATCTAGTTGAGATCAACTTACATTAACATACCTTCAAATGACAAACACCAACCATAGACTATCACCTTTTAACACGGACTATCAAAAGCATTTTTTCACATTTTCCCTTATTGCACTTCTTGTTCTTACCGGATTAACTGGCAAAGGGCAAACTTACCAGGAAGCCAAAGATCTGGCATTCAAAGGTGAACGGGAGAAAGCCCGGCAAGTTTGCCGGGTGATCCTGGCCAAAGAATACGATGCCGATGTAGCCGTGCTAATGGCCAGGACCTTTGCCTGGGATGGAAAATACGATTCGAGCAGGGTAGTAATTGCAGACGTATTGAAGCGGTATCCGGCCTATTGGGATGCCCTGGATGCTATTTCGGATGTGCAGTATTGGGACAACAAATACGGCGATGCCATCCGCTATTGCGACATTGCTTTGGCCAAAGATGCAAAAGACGAGCATTTCATGCTTAAAAAAGCCAAAATTCTCAATGCAATGGGAGATTACAAACAAGCTACCGGCCAGTTGGAAACATTGTTGCAGATCAATCCGGCCAATGCTGAAGCCAGGAAAAAACTTTTGGAAATCCGCATCGACCAAATGAAAAACAGGGTACGTCTCACCTATACCTACGATCTTTTTGAAAAGGGATCGAACAAAGATCCATGGCAGCTGGCCGCCCTCTCTTATGGCCGAAAAACATCCATCGGCCTGATTTACGGCCGGATCAATTGGGCCAACAGGTTTGGATCGAAAGGGTTTCAGTACGAGATGGATGCCTACCCGCATATCAGTGAAAATAATTATCTCTACCTCAACGCGGGCTACTCGAATCTATCGATCTTTCCAAAAGTAAGATCGGGGGCTGAGTGGTACCACAGCTTCCCCAAAGCTTTTGAGGGGTCCCTGGGAATGAGGGCTCTCTTCTTCGCCAACTCCAACATCTACATGATGACCGGTACCGTTGGCAAATACGTTGGCAATTACTGGATTTCACTCAGGTCGTTTGTGACACCATCCTCAACCGGCACGTCGGTTTCGGGCTCCATCCAGGCACGCCGCTATTTCACTGATCCGGAAGATTACATCGGTTTAAGGTTGGGATATGGCGTTTCACCCGACGACAGAAGATACGGTGATGTAAATTCCGGCTATCTGAAATTGAAGTCACAATCCGTAAGGGTCGAATACAACCATCTTTTCAACAAAATCTGGACGACAAATATTGGTTTCGCGCTGGCCAATGAAGAGTTTCCTTTCGTGGGATATGTTTTGAACTACACCTTTGATGTTGGAATTACCAGATTTTTTTAATCAGCGCTCATGAATCACACGCCACCTTTTACTTACCTGCTTCGCCAGTCATTCAAACGGTTCATTTCGCTGAGTTTGCTAATGACCCTCCTTATTATCCTGGTAAGGTTTTATGAAATCCTTTTTATCTCCGGCAAGGCTGGTTACCCGGCCGGAAGCGCCAGCGATTTGCTGTACGGTATCAGGTTTGACCTATTGCTATCTCTCAGATTATCAATAATTCTACTCATACCATTTCTTCTCATTGATCATTATAACCTGAGGGCTGCCAGAATTTTTTTCGAGACTGTCGCAGCTGTGGTCGTGGCAGGAGAGATATTACTGCTGCAATATTTTGCAACCACCAGAATCCCGTTAGGATCGGATCTGCTGGGTTACTCAGCCGGCGAAATCGAACAAACCGTTGGGGCATCGGGTCAGTTCAGCTTTGCAACCTTTGCCCCTGTCCTTATCTTTTTGGGGATTACCTGGTACCTTTACCACAAGAAGTACTATTTTAAACTTCCGCATCTGGTAATCAGCCTGTACATTTTTTCCCTGCTATTCGCCATATTTCCCATTAGTGGTTATAACCCGGATCCGGTTGATTATAAAAATGAGTTCAGCATGAACATTGCCGCCAACAAATTCAATCTTTTCAGCGGGAGTATGTTGACTTATTATAACCAAAAGAACGGATTATCCAGCTTTGAACTGAATGGCAAACCTCAGGTCGCTGAAGATATAGCCGCTGATAGCATTCAGTTATCAAATCTGGACAATCAATTGGTCCTGAAATCCGGGAATTCCGAATCGCCGGGAAATCCGTTTACCTATTTGAGCCGGGACTTTCCATTTCTTCACAAGGAGACTACACCGGATGTGCTGGCTCCTTTCTTTAAACCCGGAACCACCGCTCCGTCGTTCGTTTTCATTTTAGTCGAAAGTCTGGGGAGGGCGTACTGTGGTGATGGCGCCTATCTCGGAAGCTTCACCCCGTTCCTCGACTCGCTTATGGCCAAAAGCCTCTACTGGGAGAATTGCCTCAGCACATCGGGCCGTACTTTCAGTGTGCTTCCATCCATGCTGGCATCCCTTCCATTTGGAGAAAAGGGGTTTGCCGATCTGGGCGATAAAATACCCGATCACCTGAGCCTGATCAGCCTCCTGATCAACAGGGCCGGATATACCTCATCGTTCTACTATGGCGGCGACACAAAATTTGATGCCATGGAACCCTTCCTTAGGCGCCAGGGAACCTCGAAAATCGTTGGGATCCATGACTACGGCAAGGAGTACAAGCAATTGCCCTCCGACAAGAACGGATACTCGTGGGGATACGGAGACTTCGATATTTTCAGAAAATACCTGACGGACCTGAAATCGCATGAAACAGAGAAACGGGTAGATGTGATGCTTACACTCTCCATGCACAGTCCGTTTATGGTGCCTGACCAGCAGCATTACAACGATCTTGTTGAGAAACGGATGGCAGACCAACACCTAACGGAGGATCTCAAAAAATACAACCGCCAGTATGTTCCTCAATATGCGACCATGCTTTATTTCGATGATGCCCTGAGGTATTTCTTTCAGGAGATCGGCAAAATGAAAAGTTTCGAAAACACCATCTTTATCCTAACCGGCGACCATCGGATGCCTGAAATCCCAATTAGTACACAGCTCGACAGGTTTCATGTGCCGCTGGTCATTTACTCCCCAATGCTAAAAGAAGCAGATACTTTTGCCTCCATTGTGACCCATTATGATGTGACCCCATCTTTGCTGGCGCTGCTTAAAGACAGGCTTCATCTCTCACTGCCATCGGTAACCTCGTGGATCGGGCATGGCCTGGACACCAATCTCTCTTTCCGAAACCTGAATGAATATCCATTGAAACGCAATACGGGTGAACTGACAGATTACATCAGCGGAGATCATTTTATTTCCGGATCCACGCTTTACAGGGTCTACCCTGACCTCAACATAGAACCGGAAAATAATCCCGAGCTGAATGACCAACTTCAGAAACAGTTTGCCAACTACAAGGCCAAAAACAATTTCGCGACCCAAGGCAACCAGCTGATCCCGGACTCAATCAAAAAGTATATACGACCATAAGCAATTGACAATAAAATTTAAGGGGTTCGAAATGTCCAGTTTAATGAACGTTTCAAACCCTTTTACTTTTCAAAAACCTCAATCAAGTTCTTTTTAGTCTCCCCCATCACCCTTCGACAAGCTTCTATGTTGTAAAACAAATTTTTCCCAAAGATTTTTTTTA
>CAYHQN010000203.1:0-5037 GCA_964358545.1 uncultured Tangfeifania sp.
AGCCATATAACAAAATAAACCGTCTCTTTTTTCAATTTGGTAAAGTAGAATTAATTGTTCATTTAATGAGAGTAGCTGACTTACATATTTTGATATTTCATTTGCGATTCCTTTTTTTATTTCCAATTCTAACTTGTTTATTGGCAATACTCCTAAAAAGGAAGAGGTTAATGATATTGTAGTAAATCTCCTTCTGAAATAAGTGTTAAATAAAGTTGAATTCAATAAACCAAGAATAAATTTTATATCATACAAATTGTCGTTAAGTATTACGGAATTAACAGTGCCAATAAAATAATAACCATTTTCATCAAATGTTGCCACAATCCGATCCTTTAAACTTAAGTTTCTTATGGATTGAATGAATATTTTTGTTTTTGCTTCTTGAACCGATGGATTTTTTGTTCCTCCTATTATTACAGCCTTTGAAAAATTAAAAAATCGAGTAGGAATTATTGGCTTATATTTTGAAATATCTTTCCCAAAAACAATTGGGTCAGGATTGGATACCGATTTTTCACTAACAATAAATTCTTCATTTGAACGCAGTTTCATTCCTAATGATATTTTTGATATTTTGCCAAGTTCAACGGATTGTTTATCTAATTTTTCTTTCAAAACATACCAAGAATTAGCAGCTTCTGAACTAATAGAGTATCCCTCCTCCTTTTTAAACTGACTAAAACTCCTTTCAACAAAATTTGAATTTAAATTTCCCGCAATTGAATTAATCCATTTCAGTTTGGCATTACCAACATTCTCTTTTGAAAGAATAATAATATTTGTATCAATATTCGCAGAATCAAAGACAAGTCCTTCTATTAGGTTTATTTCCTCAAGCGACTTAGATTCAATTAAATGTTCTCTTAGTTTTTTGTAATATATATTTGTCATCCAAGAAACAGGTATAATGTAACCTAACCTACCCTTCTGCTTGAGCAAATGAATACCTCTCTCAATAAAAAAAGCAAATAGATCACATTTGTATTCAACCGTTTTATAAAATGCAGTTAGATATTTATTCTCAGAGGACTGTTTTGCACTGTATGGGGGATTACCGATTACGATATCAAAGCCCCCATTATGAAATATTTCTGGAAATTTTTTGTTCCAATCAAATGGCTTTGTTTTTTTTAAATCAAAATCAAATTCTAATTCATTTTCCAAATAACTATTTTGAACCAAACTATTCCCGTCTTTTATATTTTCATCGAGTGTCGGCAAAACCCGATCGTGAAACAGGGATAGCTGATTTGCGATACTTGCGTCCGTTTCGCCTTCCATACATTTGAGAAGCAAGCTCAGTTTGGTTACTTCAACTGCATTTACATCAATATCAACTCCGTAGATGTTGTTGAGCAAAATGCGTTTCTTCTCGGCGGTGGTAAGGTTGCCTTCGGGAGTAAGAACATCACTTTTAACCCCTTTCCGAAGAATAGGGGAATTCCCTTTGGACGTACCGTTTTCGGTGTAGTAGTTCTTATGCCAGTCCAACAAATACTGGTAAGCTCCGATCAAAAAGCTGCCACTGCCACAGGCGGGGTCAACAATCTTTATCTGGCTGATATCTTTGGGCGCCTTGCCTTCTACGAGTTTGCCGACTGTGTTCTTTACAATGTATTCCACCACATATTGCGGTGTATAATAGACGCCGCCTGCTTTACGGACTTCGGGTTTTTCTTCAATTTTGGCATGGTGCCCGGGCGTTATCCGGATCACTTTACCCAAAAACTGCTCGTACGCGCTGCCTAAAATTTCAACGGCCAATATGGAAAACTCGTAAGGACTGTCTGGATAATACAACTCTTTGATGATGGTTTTAATCACCTTATTGTCGATCTTTATATCCTTGCTGAGCTTGTCTTTTTTAAAGTCGAAGAGTCCGGAATTGTATTTCGCGTCGGCCTCTCCGAAAATAGCAAACATGTTTTGGTAACTGTCGCCCTGCTTAACCGCGTTTTGCAGATTGCCGTAAGGTTCTATGCCCCGGTCTTCGGCAATACGCAGAAAGATAATACGATCGAGGGTTTGCTGGACCACGAAATTTATTTCATCTTCATCCAGGTTTTTGTTGTTCCAGCTGATTGAAGTAGCAAGGTAGGTCCTCCAACTATCCAACGATAGTAAGAACTCTTTGTCGACCGTGGCGGTTCCTTTTTTGTTGGCATTGCCTTGCACATACTTGTCGAAACTCCCTTTGAGCACCCGTTCTTTGCTGAAAGTATCCCAGATGAAATCAAATTTTTTAAGGTAATCACGAAAAGTCAGGTATTCTATGCGAGCAACTGATGCTTTGTCGGTGGGGTTTGGCTTTTTGGTGCAGTCATAGATGGCGAATTCCTCAAAGTCGGTAATGATGCTAACCGAAAGCTTGGCATTCCAGCCATAACGTCTTACCTGATAGGCTGGTAAAATATCGTCTTTTATAGCAACGCTGGGTTTTTTCGCTTCAACAAAAAATAACCTTTTCCCGCCTGACAGCCGGAATGAATAGTCAGGGGCTTTTGTCGCTTTACCAATCTTAACCCGGTCTTCATGAATAACTTCCCGGTAGGCTTCGGCATATCCCTGTTCATTGTCGATATCCCAGCCCAATGCTTTGAAAAACGGATCGATGAAGTCCCTGCGGGTAAGGGTTTCATTGTAGTTAACGTTTTTATAGGAATCAAATTGCTCCTCAAAGCGTTCGACCAGTTCCGATATTTTCTGAAAGGCTGCCTCTTTAGTAATCATTCATCTGTTTGTTAAATTAGGTCTGTTAAAAATACGATTTTATAATTCAAATCCCTCTGTTCTTATATCCACAATATTTCAAAAATAGATTTAATGGCCTAAAAAATTTATCATTCTTTATTTTGCGGATTCAAATTTATGTCGTATGTTTGCGTCATTAGAAATAAAAAACAATGAACAACTCACAAAAATTTGATGACAACCTGCAGGAACTGTCCCGGTTTGCCCGGGTCATCTCCCATCCGGCCCGTTTGGCAATCCTTCAGTACCTGGCAGAGACCAAGACCTGTATTTCCGGGGATATTACCGATTTCATTCCGCTAAGCCGAACTACAGTTTCCCAGCATTTGAAGGAGCTCAGGGATTTGGGCCTGATTCACGGCGAGATAGAAGGTCTGAGGATCAATTACTGTTTGTGCAATTCGGAGCTTGCAAAGTACAAGAAGATGTTCTCTGATTTCTTCCAATATATCGGAACTGCTGAAATAAATTGCAACTGCTGACGATTTCCACATTTTCACATTTTCACATTTCCAAATTGTTTTCCATGAAAATTTTAATCCTCTGTACCGGAAACAGTTGCCGCAGTCAAATGGCACATGGGTTCTTACAATCGTTCGATCCGGACATTACTGTTTGTTCTGCCGGGACCGAAGCATCCGGAAAATTAAATCAGAAAGCAGTTGCCGTCATGAAAGATATCGGCATTGATATCAGCCACCACACATCCGATTCAGTTGATTTGTACCTGGATCAGGAATGGGATTACGTAATCACAGTTTGTGGTGGGGCTAACGAAAACTGTCCCGCTTTTCTGGGTAAAGTAAAACACCGTCTGCACATTGGTTTTGACGATCCATCACACGCAGTTGGTACCGATGCATTTATTTGGAGCGAGTTTATCCGTGTACGAGATGAAATCAAAGAGGGGTTTTATCAATTCTATCAGGAATATATCAAAAATCAAATACCATGATTTACTACATTCTCAAAGTGTTACTCTCATCGGTGACAATTGTCGCTATCTCTGAAATCTCCAAACGAAGCACCTTGGCAGGCAGTATTTTGGCTTCAATTCCTATTGTTTCCCTGTTGGCCTTTGTATGGATGTACATCGATACAAAAGATACCGCAAAAATTGCCGGTTTATCTCAGGGTATTTTCTGGCTGGTGATCCCATCACTGCTGTTCTTTCTCCTCTTTCCGGCAATGCTAAAGAGAAACATTGATTTTTGGTGGTCGCTCGGCGTTTCGCTTACCATCATGATCCTTGGTTATTTCGTTATGTTATTCCTCTTAAAGAGGGCAGGTATTCAAATATAAATTCTATTGATTATGGAAAAAGATATCAAATTGGTGGTCAAAGAAAAATATGGTTTGATAGCCAAACAATCTAAAACTCAAAACGAAAGCTCTTGCTGCGGCGCAACAGGGTGCTGTTCGTCAGTCGATTACACAATATTCAGTGAGAGCTACGACCACCTGAAAGGTTACAATCCTGATGCCGATCTGGGACTTGGATGTGGAATTCCAACGGAATTTGCTCAGATCAAAAAGGGTGATACCGTGATAGACCTGGGTTCAGGGGCCGGCAACGACTGTTTTGTTGCCAGGGCCCTTGTCGGTGAATCCGGACAGGTGATCGGCATCGACATGACCAAAGAGATGATCGAAAAGGCCAGGGAGAACGCAGAAAAACTAAATTTCAGAAATGTGGAATTCAGACTCGGAGAAATAGAAAAAATGCCTGTTACGGCAAACAAGGCAGATGTTGTTATTAGCAATTGCGTCTTGAATTTAGTCCCGGATAAACAGAAAGCATTCTGCGAAATCTTCAGGGTCCTGAAACCGGGGGGGCATTTATCTGTATCAGATGTCGTACTAAAAGGTGAATTACCAGAAAAAATACAGGAAACTGCCGAGATGTACGCTGGCTGTGTTTCCGGCGCCATTCAATTATATCAATATCTTGGGATTATTGAACATACCGGCTTTGTTAAACTCAAAATACACAAAGAAAAAGCAATCACAGTTCCTGATGAAATAATGTTGAATTATTTGAATAAAGATGAATTAGAGCAATACAAAGCTTCAGGCGCCGGAATCTTCAGCATAACGGTCTACGCCGAGAAACCTTCCCGAGAGAAGGATAAAGGATAAAGTAAAAAGGATAAAGTGGGAACTCCCAATATTTTTGCTTTTGTAATAGATTGTTCCCAAGGGATATTGGGAAAATGCAATCCACTAATCAGCTAATCAACTAATCAGCTAATCAACACATCAGCTAATCAGCACATCAGCTAA
>CAYHQN010000204.1:0-4995 GCA_964358545.1 uncultured Tangfeifania sp.
GGGAAGACCAGTTTAATTTATCGCTCGATCCGGATACAGCGCGGGAATTCCATGACGAAACACTGCCTGTCGAGGGGGCCAAAGTAGCTCATTTCTGTTCCATGTGCGGGCCCAATTTCTGTGCCATGAAAATTACGCAGGAGGTCCGTGAATTTGCGGAACAAGGAATGAAAGAAAAATCCGAAGAATTTATATCAACAGGAACTGAAATCTATCAATAAAATGATCATCCTGATTTCCAATCCGGCGCCGGTAAAAGATGAACACAAAATCATCCGTCAAATCTTCGATGAAGGCCTGGATGTCTTTCATCTCAGGAAGAAGGAATATCCGGAAAGTGAGTTGAGAACGTTTATTGAAAACATTCCGGGGAAATACCGGGGGAAAATCGTTCTTCACTCACATTATCATCTCGTGACAGAATATGGATTGAAGGGAATTCATGTTCCGCCAACATTCAAAGGCGAAACACCAGGAAGAACTTTAAGTGTTTCATTTCATACGCCGGAAGAGATACAAAAATCTGAACTGCCGTTTGACTACGGCTTCCTTAGCCCCGTGTTCGACAGCATTTCAAAAGAAGGATATCAAAGCAGGTTCAATACCAATGAGTTGAAGTTGTTTCTGAAAGACATAAAAGCAAAAATAATTGCCCTTGGCGGAATTGATGAAGACAAAATTGAAACCGTCAGGGACATTGGATTTTCAGGAATTGCATTGCTTGGAGCAATTTGGCAAAACGAACATCCTGCCGATAAATTTAAACGAATTAAAGAGCGATGGATGAAGTAAGCAACCGTGTATTAAGCATTGCCGGATTCGATCCCAGCGGAGGTGCGGGAATTCTTGCCGACATAAAAACCTTTGAGGCAAATCGGGTTTGCGGGATGGGCGTGTTAAGTGCACTTACTTTTCAGAACGATATCCTGTTCGAAGGGCTGAAGTGGATTGAGGCAGACGAAATTCTGCAACAAATCTCTGTTCTGCAAAAACGATTTGAATTTTCGGTCGTCAAAATAGGCCTGATCAGGGACTTGGAAGTTCTGGGGGTTATTGTCAAAGGCTTAATACAGGCACTGCCAGGAATTCAGATTATCTGGGACCCGATCGTGAAGGCAAGCGCAGGTTTTCAGTTTCACAAGCATTTCGAAAGGGAACAATTGTTTGCAGTGCTTGAAAACTGCTTCCTGATTACGCCAAACACCGAAGAGGCAACCTTTCTGGCAGGAATTGACAACCCTATGGAAGCTACGCGACTACTTGCAAAACATTGTTCTGTTCTGCTGAAAGGAGGACATAACAAAGAAGAACCCGGTGTTGATTATCTATTCAGGCAGGATCAGATTGAAAAGATATTTCCGACAGGGAAAGTAGTATTCCCCAAACACGGCTCCGGTTGCGTTTTGTCAGCAGCCATTGCGTCGAACCTCGCGAAAGGGAATGATTTAATCACAGCTTGCCTCAAGGCCAAAATATACGTTGAGCTATTTTTATCCAGTAACAAAACTTTATTAGGAACACATGATGCACACCAGGCTTCAATACATATCACAAGGTAAAACGGTTCAAGAACAAACCGAAAATATTCAAAGCGCACTCGATGCCGGGTGCCGGTGGATTCAGTTACGCTTTAAAAATGCTGCGATCTATGAACTTTCTGATTTGGCAGTAAAGGTCAAAAAAATGTGCTCGGCCTATGGTGCCACGTTCATCATGAACGATCGTGTGGACATCGCAAAAAAAACTGATGCTGACGGCGTACATCTGGGATTACTTGATACTTCCATAGCAGAGGCCCGAAGCACACTGGGCGAAAATAAAATCATCGGAGGCACGGCCAATACCATCAGCGATGTGCAGATGCGCATCAGCGAAGGGTGTGATTACATTGGATTAGGTCCGTTTCGTTTTACCGTGACCAAAGAAAAATTAAGCCCTGTGCTTGGTTTGGATGGAATAGCCCTGATCATGAAAGAGGTCCTCTCCGGAGTAATCCAAATTCCAATTTATGCTATTGGCGGAATAACTCCTGATGATGTTGCCACGATTATGGAAACCGGTGTTTTTGGGATTGCCGTTTCGGGTGTCCTCACCACACATCCAGCCAAGAAAGAGTTGATCCAAAATTTTAATCTTTTGCTACATGAAAAAATTGATTATCGCCGGTAAAGAATTTCATTCGCGCTTGTTTCTGGGAACAGGAAAATTCGGTTCTCCAAAGCTAATGGAAGATGCGGTGTTGGCATCCGGTTCCGAATTGGTAACGGTAGCGTTAAAACGCATTGATATGGAAACCAATACCGATGGGCTACTCGCTCATTTGCAGCATCCGCATATCAATCTGTTGCCAAACACTTCAGGGGCCCGCAATGCCAAAGAAGCCATTTTTGCGGCACAGCTTGCACGGGAGGCCCTGGAAACAAACTGGCTAAAACTCGAAATCCACCCCGATCCCAGATATTTAATGCCCGATCCGATTGAAACGTTAATCGCATGCGAAGAACTGGCCAGGCTTGGCTTTGTGGTTTTACCGTATATTCATGCCGACCCCGTTTTGTGCAAACGGCTTGAAAATGCAGGAACCGCCGCTGTCATGCCACTTGGCTCAACCATTGGCAGTAACAAAGGATTAAGAACCATTGACTTCCTTGAGATCATCATTGAGCAAAGTAATGTTCCGGTTATTATTGATGCCGGAATTGGCTCTCCTTCCGATGCAGCAAGGGCAATGGAGATCGGGGCTGATGCTGTGCTGGTAAATACGGCCATTGCTGTGGCAGGAAATCCTGTGGAAATGGCCAGGGCGTTCAGATTGGCGGTAGAAGCGGGCAGAATTGCATTTGAGGCCAGACTTGCAACAACAAAACGGACAGCAGAAGCCAGCAGTCCACTTACGGCATTTTTAGATTAATAACCAGACACATGAGCTTTAAAGAAATATACCATCAGTATAGCTGGGATGAGGTTAAAGAATCCATCTATGATAAAACATCGCACGATGTGGAAATGGCCCTTTCGTCCCATCACCGGACCCTGGAAGATTTCAAAGCCTTAATTTCTCCGGCAGCAGCGCCTTATCTGGAAGGAATGGCGCTGCTAAGTCATCAGCTAACCCAAAAGCGCTTCGGAAATACCATTCAAATGTATGCCCCTATTTATTTGAGCAATGTATGTACCAACTTTTGCACGTATTGCGGATTTAATTTCGATAACAAGATTAAGCGAAAAACACTTACACCCGATGAGATTTCACTGGAAATAGCTGAAATAAAGAAACAGGGATTCAATCATATTCTCCTGGTAACAGGTGAGGCCAGGCAAGTGGTCCATATAGATTATTTTAAAAAAACCATCGAAATTATAAAGCCGCATTTTGCAAATATTTCAATCGAAGTTCAGCCTCTTGATCAGGACGAATACGAGGAACTGAAGCAGGCCGGAATTTATGCCGTATTGGTTTACCAGGAAACCTATCACAAAGAAAAATATCCCGAATATCACCCAAAAGGCAAGAAAGCAAACTTCGACTATCGCCTCGAAACACCCGACCGGGCTGGAAAGGCAGGAATTCATAAAATCGGGTTAGGAGTTTTATTGGGACTTGAAGAGTGGCGTACCGATTCCTTTTTCTGTGCACTGCACCTTGATTACCTGCAAAAAAAATACTGGCAAACCAAATATTCGGTTTCATTTCCACGCATTCGTCCGGCTGAAGGAGTGGCGCCTCCCAATGTCGTTGTTTCCGACAGGAACTTGGTACAATTAATCTGTGCATACCGCCTGATGTATGAAGATGTTGAATTATCAATGTCAACCCGTGAGTCGGAACAATTCAGAAACAATATCATCAGGTTGGGGGTAACCAGTATGAGTGCCGGTTCAAAAACCAATCCTGGAGGTTATGTTGTGGATCCGGAGTCCCTGGAACAGTTTGCTATTTCTGATGAGCGAAGTGCACCTCAAATGGCCGAATTCATTTCCAGTATAAATTATGAACCGGTTTGGAAAGACTGGGACAGATCATTTATTTAAATCATGGCTGAATTAACTAAAGAAGAATTAAATCGTTATCACCGCCAATTAATGCTTTCCGGATTTGGCCTTGAAGGACAAATTAAACTGAAAAATGCCAAAGTCCTGGTGGTAGGTGCCGGTGGCCTGGGTTGTCCGGTACTGCAATATTTGTGCGGGGCGGGAGTTGGAACGATCGGCATTATTGATTTCGATAAAATAGAACTTCATAATTTGCACCGTCAGGTTTTGTATTCAACGTCTGATATTGGAAAACCCAAGGCCGAAACTGCAGCTGCGATTTTAAAAGCTCAGAATCCCAATGTCGAATTTCAGGTTTATAACGATATATTGAATAAGAAAAACAGCGCGCAACTAATTTCCCGGTTCGATCTGGTTGTTGATGGCTCCGATAATTTCCCTACACGTTATCTGGTTAATGACACTTGTGTCGAGTTAAATAAACCGCTTGTATATGGCAGTATTTTTAATTTCGAAGCGCAACTGGCAGTATTTAACTACAACGGAGGCAAGAACTTAAGGGATATTTATCCTGAACCTCCAAATCCTGAAGATGTGCCAGGTTGTAATGAAAATGGAGTTTTGGGCGTAGTACCCGGAATTTTAGGCGTTTATATGGCCAGCGTCTGCATTCAGGTTATACTTGGCACCTATAATAACAAATGCATCCTGCTTTTCGACTTCGATCAGTTTGGCCTGGTGAAGCTGAGAATGGATTGACCCTGACGGAAGACAAAAGGATAAAGGATAAAGGATAAAGTAAAAAGGATAAAGGATAAAGTGGAATTTGTGGGTGGATAGACCTTTATTGCTATGAATTAAACGCTTCAATCATGATTGCGGCGTTTTTTAACTTTATCCTTTATCCTTTGTAATCCCCCAATCCCATTAATCCAATTAGTCCCAATAAAGAAGCCCCGGCTCAATTGCTTGAACCGGGGCCCGGGTTTAATACGGCGGCGA
>CAYHQN010000205.1:0-4917 GCA_964358545.1 uncultured Tangfeifania sp.
TAGCCATATAACAAAATAAACCGTCTCTTTTTTCAATTTGGTAAAGTAGAATTAGTAATAATCGCAATTTAATCATGTTTCTGATCTTTCAAAGAGCCGAAGTTTGTTCCGGAGATCGTTTATATCATTCTGCATGTTATTCATTCGTACCAACAGATGCATGATCGTTTCTATTCCTTCCAGATTAATATCCAACTCGTAATAGAACCGGATACATTTCTCCAGTTGCTGAAGCTGGCTGACATCAATACACGCTGTTTCATTGATGGTAACAACTTCAATTAATCCAGTTTCCTGCAGTGAGTTGATAAATGATACCTCAATATTCCAACTGCTGCAGAACTCATCTATTGCTATGTGGTTTGCTATTTGCATGGCCTAAGGTTTAATGGATGAGTCAGACAATTCTGTGAACAGCGCCTTTTGTTTGTCTGTCAGGTTGGTTGGAATTTTGACATGATAGGTCACAAATAAATCACCGGCTTCCCCTTCACTTTTGTACACCGGAAATCCTTTGCCTTTTAGTTTTACCTTACTTTCGTTTTGTGTTTCAGGCTTTACCTTTAGTTTTACCTGTCCGTCCAGGGTATCGATGGTAATTTCCCCTCCGAGCACCGCAGTGTACAGGTCCAAATCAACTGAGGTATATAGATTGTTCCCAAGACGTTTAATTTTAGGGTGATTGGCAATTGAAAAAGTGATATAGAGATCCCCGTTTGGTCCGCCGTTGATCCCGGCACCTCCATGCCCCGTGATTTTAATGGTCTGTCCATTTTCAATTCCAGCAGGGATTGTGATCCGTATTTTGTTCCCGTTAACAGTTAAGGTCTGTTTTTGGGATTTTAAGGCATCGATCAAATTAAGATGGATTTCCGCATTGAAATCTTCCCCCCTGTATTTTACCTGTCTGCCTCTGCCACCGCTTGCTGCACCACCAAACATGGATTCAAAAAAATCTGAAAAGTCAGCTCCTGATTGAGATCCTGAATTTCTTGCCCCACGTGAACCGAACGATTGTCCCTGATACTGTTTTGCCTTTTCAAATTCTTCAGCATGTTGCCAATCCTTACCATATTGATCGTATTTCTTCCGTTTTTCGGGATCACTTAGTACTTCATTGGCTTCATTGATTTGCTGAAAATTCTTTTTTGCATCCTTGTCATTGGGATTCAAATCCGGATGAAACTTTCTGGCCAATTTCCGATAGGCATTTTTGATCTCCTTTGAAGTTGCGGATTTATCTATCCCTAATATTTTGTAATAGTCAACGAAATCCATAAGTCTTATTAATAAATCTTTAAAGAGTAAAGTTGAGAATAAATGACCCTGCATGCGTTACAGAATTTCAATAAAAAATTACATTATTCACACATGGCTAAGTGAAATAAGTTAGGGAAATTTGAACGATGAGAGTGGGGGAGTTCTTTCTGTAGTCTTTACAGTAATACCTCTTTTCTCAGTTTAAACAGCTTATATATTTCGAACCAAATGATGCTTGTTAACCCTACTACCAGACTACAGATGAGTATATTAATCAATGAAAGCTTTTGAAACTGGAATAAACTCAGAAAAAATGGGATATTTAAAACTAATATCAGAAAGAATATTGCCCCGCCTGCGACCCATAAAACAGCTTTATTTGGCGTGGCTATAATCTTAAATATATTGTCGGACCATGAGCGGTTGGTTAATATTTTCGAGTTCTTTGCCAATTTTCCCGATTTCGGTATTGACACCAATCCTGGTCACCTGGGCAATGCCGTTTCCCTGAACAATCATAGAGCCTGCAAAAATGAAAGGTAAATCGTCGCCATCTGGTTGTGTTAACTTTTCAATTTCATTCCAATCGGTTTTCCTGACAGAGACTGATTCTCCCGTAAGTAATGATTCATCAGCCAATAAACTAACTGACTGCAATACAGTTGCATCAGCAGGAACCCTGTCACCTTCCTGCAATACGATTAGGTCGTCGGTAACAACTTCAAAACCTGCGATGCGTATCTCAGCACCATTCCTAATGACCAAAGCCCTTGGACTTGCCATGTCTTTTAATGCATCGAGGGCTTTCTCGGTCTTTTTCTGCTGAAAGAATTCGATACCCATGATGACGAAGACAAAGCCTAACAACATTAAACCTTCCTGTAAATCTCCCAAAACCAGATACAAAGAACCACACGCAACCAAAAGTATAAACATGGGTTCTTTGACAACTTCCAGTGCAATAGATAAAAAGTTTTTAGGTTTTGAGGACGGAAGATTGTTTAAACCTTCTGTGCTTAACTTTTCGGTAACCTGAGAGCTTGTTAATCCTTTGAATTTGTCTGAATTAATAATTAGGTTTGGTTTTTCGGTTTTCATTTTCCAAACAATTTTATTACCAAAGAATGCTGATTAATTTTGAAACGATAATTGAATGCTAAAAGCCTACTATTTTGAACTAAATTGGTTTAACCGTAACTTCTGTTTTAGCAATTTCGGTAGGTGCAACTTTGCCCGAAAACATTTTTGCATAAGCATGAGTAAACTCAGCACCAAAAAAAACAATCATAGAAGAATAGGTTACCCAAAGCAGAATTAAAATTATCGAACCCGCTGCACCATATCCAATACCGGGATTTGCTTTTCCGAAATACAATCCCAATGCAAATTTCCCAATCTCAAACAGAAACGCTGTAACAAATGATCCAATCCAAACGTGCTTCCATTTTATTTTTGCATCGGGTAGTATTTTAAACATGAGGGCAAACAATATGGCGAGAATAATTAAAGATAAAATAAAATTTACCACTTGTAAAACCATTAGAAATGAATCAGAAAAATGACTGGCCAACCAATTGCCAAAAGCCGAAAGCAATGATGAAATTATAAGTGACACAATGAGTAAAAATGCAATGGAAATGATCAACCCAAATGAAAACAAACGCACTTTGACAATTTTCCAGATACCCGATTTAGTTGTGTCCAGCTTTACTTCCCAAATAATATTTAATGATTTCTGAAATTCGGCAAACACTCCTGTTGCACCAACCAGAATAGTTACTATTCCGATTATTGTTGCAAATACCGAATTTTTCAGTTTACTGGCTTGCACAATCATATCCTGTATTTGGTTGGCTGTTTCTGCTCCCATTGTGGAAGTGAATTGCGCAGCCACCTGATTATTCACCGCTTCGCGACCAAAGAAATAGCCTGCAAGCGTTATGATTACCACAAGCAATCCCGGCAATGAAAAAATGGCAAAATAGGCTATCACCGTACTTTCGTGGAACGGATCTTTCGCAAACCAATTTTTAAAAGCATTTTTTAAAACGGTAAAGACTTTTTGTATATGTGTTTTCATTTTTTAGTTACACTGATCCTGCCATCACGTTCAATATATGCACTATTTATTTCGTCCAATGATTCTACATTTCCTTGCAAACGAATTCCTTCTATTAAATCTTTGTCTGTTATTTCGAATCGTTTCATGTTGTTTCTAATGATTTTACCGTCTTTGTAAATTACTTTTGCATTTCCTTTGATCAGACTGCCGAATACATCATTATATAATGCTATCCAGGCAAATAACCGGTGCAGAAAAACAATTACAAGTGCTGCAATAATGGTTGAAAAAAATGGGGATGCCCCAATAACAGCCCTACTTAATACTGCTCCCAATAAAACACTGATTACATTGTCAAACGGAGAAAACATTCCGAATGTCCGCCTCCCTGAGAATCTTATGAATACCAGGGCTATTATAAATATTATAAATGCCCGAATTGCCATTTGATAAGGGTTTAGATCGTTTCCCTCACCTATTAATTGATAAAACCAGTTCATCTTTCATCTGTTTATAATTTGCTTTTTATTTGTCAGATGGAATACCCAAATATTCATTTTCGGTTGGTATGAAAATTTTCTCATGGGGATTTCATTTGTTTAAAAAAATTACATCATTCACACATAACAATTTTACACGGAATATCCGCATCTTCATCAATTAAATAGACCGAACACAACCGATGATATCCGTCCGCAATTATTAATCCCCGTTGCCTGTCATCGCGAACCAATAGAAGCGGTGGCAATCCAATTCCAGACTGTAATTTTTCAGTATTTCTTTCAATGTGTACGTTACTTATGCCAAGTAATGATAAACCCGATGATCGGAATATATCTTTCGCCTTAAATGATGTCATCGATGCTTTCCTAAGCGCCTTGACTAATTTCTTCGCGCTTTTATTGTCAAATATTAAACTAAGATAAGACAACGATGCCTGATAATCATGATCTTCCGGTTCAGTGAGCCATATTATTTTAGTATTTTTAGACATGCCTTATCCATTTTTCTTATCTAAGAAGATGTTTTTCCCTAATTGTTCTATAAAAATACTGTTTAACGATTGTGCCGATAAACAGTATCTTTTACAAAAAGCAAATGAT
Organism: uncultured Tangfeifania sp.; assembly: GCA_964358545.1. Taxonomy (GTDB): domain Bacteria; phylum Bacteroidota; class Bacteroidia; order Bacteroidales; family Prolixibacteraceae; genus CAINVV01. The sequence continues at coordinate 4,426 of CAYHQN010000205.1, forward strand.
TAAAGCGCTTCGATAATCTTTTGCAATTCTTCTTTGGATTTACCAAGCTTGATTTGAAGTTTCCCCAACATCTCCTCTTTCTTCCCTTCAGCAAACATCAGGTCATCGTCCGTTAAGACTGCAAATTTCTGTTTGAGTTTGCCTTTCAGCTCATTCCAGTTTCCTTTTACTTCTATTTTGTTCATTTTATTTAATTTTTGTAGTGAATGAATTTTCACCAAGCAAAGTTTAGGTTCTAAATTGCTGATAAACGTTACACAATTAAAGAAAAGAATTACAACATTCGCACATTATCGGATGTGATGCGTTTTAATTGAATAATAGCCAAAAGTATTGAACGACTTAGCCGAAATCACAGATTATGTGGTGACAAGTGCACTGCACAATATATTTAGCATCGATGACCAAATAATTTGTCTGCTCTTCATCGTTTATTTGTATGCACCCCATTGACTCCATCTTTTTTCCTTGGCCCTGCGAGCCTACCTTTGT
>CAYHQN010000206.1:0-4796 GCA_964358545.1 uncultured Tangfeifania sp.
GCTGATATAGATAGATATTATAAGTAAAAATCATTTTAGTAAAGTAGAATTAATCCTTCCTTCTGAATCAATCGTTTTCAAAGCGTATGAGTCGGCATTGTTTATTCCGATGAGGTAAAAGGAAAATAGCCAGGCATCACGGACCAGGGCAATACCGGGGGATGGGGGCCGGTAGTCTTTTATCTTCTTCAGCTTTTCAAGTGACAAGCCTTTTTGCTGGGTGGCACCAAATTTGATTTTAAACCGGCGAAATGGATAACTGGTAATTGGTATCAGTTCATCATCGATGGCAGCGTTAAAGATGGTCCGTATGTTTCGAAAGTGAATTGACCGGGAATTTAGTTCAAGCCCGGAGAGGATCATGCTGTTTTCAAGCCGCCGGAGCCACATAACCGTTATTTCATTAAAATGAAGGTTTGGCCTTTTTTCGAATGCTTTTATCTTGTTTAAAGTAGCCTGGTAAATTTCTGCCGTTCACTCATTGATTTTAGCCTTTTGCTCGATAAACCTTTTCATAAAAGGATAAAATTCATCCATTTCCTGCGCCGGGTCCTTCAGATAGTTTGTAACCTGGTCAACGGTCCAGGCTTTGTAATTTACGCGGGTTAGTTTTATTTCAAGCTCGAGGATCTTCTTTTTAATTTCAATATTGATATACTCATAGCCCTCTATCTTGGGGGTTACCGCTCCTTTTTTAAAGTGTTTGGGTTCTGCATAAAAATCTGTTGGAATCTCTCTTCTTTTGCCTTTAAATGAGAAATGTATCTTTATATTTGTCTTGTCGTCCTGGTTGACTTTTCCCCCTAATATAAAAGGCTTTAGAATCATTGTTTCTTTCCCCGTATTTTCCCCGCAGGGTAATAAATGGTTATTGCGACGGTATTTTATATGTTGATTTAATCAGCACTGGTTTTAAAACGGCTTACAGCATTATCGACAAGATTAAGCCATTAGTTTAAAAAACCAAAAGCCCCGGAATGATCATGCCGGGGCTTTTGTTGTATTACCATGAAAAGAAAATTCTCAAAAACTCTCGTTTTATTGCTTCTCCTGGGTCGGGTCGGCTTGTGTTTTGATGTACTCCCTGATTATTTTGAGCGTTACAAGTGATTCATTAATGTAAAAGCGCAGATCAGGATTAAGAACATGGCCTAGGAAGGCATTAAACAAACATGATGGAATGTTGGATTTTATAACTATTTCCCTCTCTTCATCCGTCATAGTTTCGCTTATTGGTTCAAAACGCCTCCATAGCTGATGGATTTCCGGACTGTGCAAGTGCCTTTCTGCGAAGAAAGAATCATGCTCAGGTGCAAATGAATCAATAATTTTGTTTTGTCTCTCAGCAAAATCGCTAAAACTTAATACTGTTTCGCGAAGTGCAAAAAGTTCCGCATCTGAAAGGGTTAAAAGAAGCTGATTCGCCTCCAGGTCTTTTTCAACTTCAACCAATTTTTCAACCTCTATGATCTTTTCTGTCGGTTTGCTTTTTGGCGGGTTTTCAAACCTGTCTAAAAGAATTGCCATAAATTCCCCCTTTGAGTTTGCGCCGGATTCGTTAAATAAGGAATCAAAAAAATCTTTTGTGTCCTGGGACATCCGAATACTTGTGTTTACCTGAACTGAATTTGCCATAACTAATTAATTTATAAGTGATTTAAAAGTGTTTGCTTTTGTTTTTTCATTTGGTTGGTGAAAGGAGAGGAGGGGTTTATCTTTTCCATGATCCCGGTTACTCCAATCATAACCCGGTCAAAACCTGAAATTTCATTGCTTCGGTTTTCTCCCGGCTTCATTGATTCGGTCTTTTTGCATACAATCCAGATTACGGCAATAATCATGATGATTGCAATTATGTTTTTTGATACTCTGAGTAGGTCTACCATATGAAAAGGTGTTTTTTATTAAATCTCAATGTTTCCGCCATGTATACGCCATGTTTATGAATGTTTACACGATGTTTTCGCCATGTTTGCGGTTTGTATACAAAAGATTACATGATGTATACCCATGTTTACAAAATGTATGCGGCATGTTTATAGTCGCTGACACAATGTATACATGATGCTTACAAAGGCTTACCCCTTGTTGTCGGGGTGGTTTCATGATAAGAACGTTGATTAAATGTGAAGGTACATCACAAAAAAAACGGGACTGACCTTTTCCGACCTTTCCCGTCTTATTCCGACCAATAACGTCCGATTCCGTCTTTTTAGGGTGATTCGCTCCGGTTTATGCCTAGACCCTTGTAATAATTCTCTATCTTTTTATCTATTTCATCCGGATCATCAAAGCCGGCTTCGGACATAAGGAATTTAAACGCCTTAAAAGTTAAAAGTTTTCCATATTTGCTATATGTAACATCAATTTTGAATAATTCCGGTTCAATTTCTCTCAACCAGTTTTTAAATGCCGTTTGTTTCATTGGCAACATTTGACGCAATTGGTCTTTTGAGTAGCTTTCTCTAAAATCTATATAATTCATGATTTTGGTTTATATGGCATTGGCCTGGAAAAACAAATGTTAGAGAAAGTGAGCAGCCGGCTTTCGTTTCAATGGTCATAAGTGTCTGTTTATTGAAAGGATGGTTGAAGCGATTAATGTTAAATGTTGAAAAAAAAGCATCTGAGACTACATCGTATGCAAAATCCTCAAGTGGAAGATATTGCCAGCCTTCAGATTTACCTGTAGCAGAGGATATTTGAGTAAAACCCATTAACGCCTTGACTTGTTTGATGGGCCAAGCGTGAACAATCATGTCCCCAATGATGACTTGATTAAAAGCATTGAGGTCAACACATTTAAAAAATTGAGTTATACCACGGAACCGGATACGATCATGTTCGGTTTGTCTTTGCCCATAAATAACGTAGTAGTCACTATCTACATATTTCGATTCAAGAACCTCTTTGGCAAGGGGTATGTCTCCATTATAAAATACAGCCGTTCGATCTTTAGTTCCTAAATTTGTAATTGAAATTGATTGTGCTGCATTAAGTCCAAAGTCGCCTTTAGTTGTATCAGGCCAGCGGCCTTTGATTGCTTCTTTCGACGGTAGCGGTGCCGAATAAATTTCTTTTGGCATTAAAGCCGCCGCTCCAAGTGTTAATAATCCATTTTTAAAAAAATCTCTTCTGTTTTTCATGACTTTAAATTTTTGGTTGGTTTGCATTTATAAAATTCTCTATTTCCAATCCCAAATCAATATTTTTTCGCATTAACTCAATAGTTGTAATAGATTGAGAATCATTTTGTAATATTTCAAAATAGTGCGGCAGGGCTACAGAATTGGCATTTATTCTGTTCTGTACTATGTCAACTTGTCTTGAATTGAGAATGTATTCTTTAAGGTTTTTCCTGCGCCTGATGGTTTTAAATATTACAAAATGGGTAGCAAAAACAAGGGTTTTCGGCAAGGCGTCGGCAAAATCATAAAACACAAAAGCGGAATTTACAAAGTTTTGTCTCCGTCGGATCATAAAACAATTAAGATCATCGTTTCTGTGATATAGATAAGCCCTACAGTCGCTAAAAATCACCAATCCATTTTTAAATTCACTGGTAATTGTTTTAAGCAAGCCAGGAGAGTAAATAATTTTCTTGACCCCTGAGAAATTGCCAATAGATTGTTTTTCCGTATATTCTACATGGTCAAAATCTAACAGATCCGGAACAACAATTAAAATGCGGTTGCTTTCTTTTTCCCGTTCCGCTCTAATTAGGTTTTCTAAAAAGGTGGTCTTTCCGGTTCCGTTTGTGCCAATTACTAAAATTTGTGATGGCGTTGGATAATCGAGGGCATTTTCTTTTAATTCTGGTTTTTCATTCATGGCTGTACTATTTTGATTTTACCGTGGGTTGTGTTTCAAAATATTGCTGGTATTTCTTTTTAACCAACTCCAATCTCTTCTGATTACATGCAAAGCATATTGCTTTTTTGTGAATTTGTTTTTTCATGGCTTAATTATTTTGAAATTTTCGTAATAAGGCGTAAAGGTCTTTTCTTGACATAAGTTCATCAAACCTATTCTTTAATTTTTTGAACCGAGTTCCGTACCTGACTCTGTCTTTATCAACAGAGTCTAATATTAATTTTAGCCTGATTAGCTCGACGTTCATGGCGTCATATTCATCTACTGGGTTCGTTTTGAATAATCTATTAATTTTTCCCATGGCTTAATTATTTACAGGTTACAATTTCTTCCAACAGGTCGGCCAATTCTGAAACGAAACTTAAATTTCCGCACATTTCCGCCTCTATTCCCATTCCTCCTTCGGCCGAAGCATGAACGGCGTGATTGTGAACCTTCCTTAAGTGTTTGTGAAGGCTTCCAACTGCTTTAACATAATTTAAAAGCTCTTTTTGTTTTGGGGTGATGTCTGTAATGTTTTCCATAACTTTGAATGATTTATTGATTAATAAATGACCCTGGAAGGTGTTTGCGCACCTGAAGGGGTTTTTTGTTTTTTTTGTTGAAAATTTATTGATTGTCAATTGTTAGGTGTTCGCTCCGCTCACGTTTGTTTGCGCTCGCTTCGCTCCCGGATATCCGGCAAAATATTAGCCTGAATCAAAGATTTTATCTTTTAACAAAAAATCGTTGAAGGTCTTAAAATCCGGATATAGCTGGGCAGAACAATTGACCGCCCGGGGGTGTTTTCGCTGTATTCTGGTGGTTGATTCTAAACCTGTTGGCGTATTGTCTAGATATATGTTAATAATTTCGTATTCAGGGAGAACGGGTGTACGACAAAATTCCAAATTAGTAGAAAAAAGGCTATACATTTGTAAATC
>CAYHQN010000207.1:0-4742 GCA_964358545.1 uncultured Tangfeifania sp.
AATGCCATTGATGTCAGTAACCAGAGGGTGGCGGCGGCATTTCCTGACCTTGTGAAAAACTTTTGGGCGATTCGCTTTACTCATGCCTTTCCTGCCCCACCATTCACTGAAAAACGCCCGATAAAGATTCCGTTTTCAGCGGTCTCGGTCTCGGATGATCAATACTTAGACGTAGCGTTTTGTAAAGACGCTCTGCTGGACAACCAGAAAAGGCCACCTCAGTTTGCCATCGATTGGAAAAACCCTGAAAAGCTGAATGGAAAATTTGGTTGGGCTCACTGCCATACAATCAATAAGACTCGTACCCAAATCCATAAACCGACCCGCACAGCGGAAGAAAATAAGCTTTACACCTTTCGATACATATCCCCCTATAAAGGCGATTCAGGCGCCGAGCCATGCGATGTCCAGCCTAAAATCCACTGGATTGCCAATATTACGCTTCCGGAAGACTCCGGAGATCTACCCAATGAATTTTGCCGGGCCATCCACTCTGGGTGGGAACGCCTAGGCAAACGCAATTCCCTATTTCACTTTGACATAAAAGAGAACCACGCAGAGCCGGCACTTCTGCAGCACGAAGCCGGCGTAATGGTCGACAGCCGAGCGATAGTAATTTTGCAGACAGATGCTTTTTTGCTTGATGCTTATGGGCAGGCCGACTTGGGCAATCTGCATGCGCTTTACGCAGAATACTGGGGTTATGCCACCGGCGGCGCCTGCCGAATGTCTCATTTCTTTGCCCGGCAGTGCTTTTCCGGCGGATACACCGCAAGTGTTTATCGTTTGCATGCCAATGACCACTATTTCCCGTACCTATTGACTGCTGCCGGCAGCGTGTTTGTCATAGAACCAGTAAATGGTGATGAGGGGCGGGCGCGCGCGGCTCTGGAAAAGTTGCGGGAAAGTGGCCTGCCATTGCCAAAGTCAATCATAGCGAAAATAAATGATCGGAATATTTCTACTGAAACAGCGTGGTCGGTCTGTCCATTTGTGCCGGAGAATGGGTTTGGTGAAATTTTCATCAACCTGAAATGGCATTGGGAAAACCGCTTGGAAAGCAATGGTCAGTAAATCGTTTGGAGGTCTATCATGGCAGAAACCTATGAATACAGATTTAAAGGGGATGATTTTGAAAATTTATACAGGATCGAAGGAATTCTGACTGCAAAATCACCCGTGCATATAGGCACTGGCGAGTCGCGCCCGGACCTGGAAACCTGGAAAGCTAAAAAAGATAAGGGTGAAATTAGCGAAGACGAAAAACCTCACGAAATCGGTGAAATTGAGCGGGACGTAAAAGGCCTGCCCATCCTCACCGGCAGTGCCTTGCGTGGGGTGGTGCGGCACTATCTGCTCAGCCTTTTTCGCTCTTTTAATGGCGGGAAAATTGCCGATGCTCCCGACTATGAGAACGCCGAATTCAAAACCATGAATCAGGAGAAACAAAAAGAATACATGAAAAGCGCCAGTTTGCTCGAACAGCTTTTCGGCACCCCTTTTTGCGAGAGCAAGATCGAATTCTGGGATGCACCGCTGGTTCTGAAAGTTGAAGGAAGCCGGTATACATCCAAAGGATGGGACCCCGACCGCCAAAGTTACGTGGTGCGCTCTGTGGCTATTGATCCAGTCACCGGCGCTGCCGAGCGAAACAAACTTTACTCCTTTGATGTCATTCCTTCCTGCATGCAGTTCCATCTGAATGTGGTGGGACGCAATCTTTCCGAACGGGAATTGGGGATGCTGCTCCTTGGATTGGAAGGCTTCAATTCTCTCATTTATCCCCTGACTATTGGCGCGATGGCCGGCCGCGGATTCGGACGGATGCTATTCAAATTAGAAAACATTTATTGTTTAAAGGAAGAAAATCTTCCTGAATGGCTTGCTCTGGCCAGCAGTACCGATAGCGCCGGATACAGTTTGCTATCCGGGCTGAAATTGCAGAAAGAGGAGGCCGAGAAATCGATAAAAACTTTCAAATCAGGGTTCAATGTACTTTTTGAGGAGAAAAAGAAATGACCAGCAGCCAATCATTTGAGTATAAACCGTGTGAGCAAGGAGTGCTTGGCACGCTCCTCGTCAGGTGGAAAATGAAATTGGTTACTCCTTTAATGATCCGTGCCACTCATTCATCCGCCATGATGCAAAATGCCTCCAAAAGGAAAGGGCGGGGAACAAAAGTGGAGATAGCCTGGGAAGATGCTGAGAAGAAGAGGAAAGAAAAGGTTGATGGGCAGGACAAATACTCCCAACTTACGGATTTTAACTATCATTTTACGGTTCAGAATAACGAAATAGCACCCTTGTACCACATCCCAGCAAGCAGTATCCGCGGAACACTGCGTAATGCCTCTATAAAATACTTAGTAAAAATAGACGATCGCCGAGCCTTTACCTTGAAGATCAAGGAGGGCCAGACGATGGAAGAATTAGAGGCCAAGATCATTAAAGCCCGCAAGATCTTAAGAGAACAGCTCGATGGCTGGTATGATATCCTCACGCTGTTCGGCAGCGCATTTGATCCCCTGCCAGGAGACGCCCCTCCGCTCACTTTGGCCGGGCGAATCCGCCTGGATACGATTCTGCATTCCTCAGCATCACCTCCTGCGATCGACTGCGTGGAAACGCAAGTCAACTCCGGTCCGAACAATATCCGCGGGCACGTGACGGTGCGCAATCCGATCGACCGGGTATCCATGTCTGCCAGAGAAGGAGGTCTGCATTTTAACTTGGAAATGAGTCCCGGCGAGATGTTCGGTATCGATATGCGGATTTTAAATCCATGTGCCAGCGACGTTCGCCTGTTGAGCATGTGGTATGAAGACATCAGTGAAGGTTATATCCGCTTTGGAGGGTTGACCAGCCAGGGGCGCGGTAGGGTTGAAATCGTTGAAGAAAACTATAACTTATATGTTTCCCGTTCCTCATCGATGTATCATCTCGTAGAAGCAGCGGGCAAACCCGACCGAGCCAAGAACACGCTGTTGGAGGATATATGGCGAGGGATGGAATTTACGAAGATCACGGAATTGAATGAATTTTACAATGACCAGTTGAAACAAACGGGAGGAGCATAACCATGACACACAACATGAATCCTTTCGACTTTGTTCCTTTTCCCGCAGAAAAACCGGTGACAAAAACAGTGGCGGAATGGCAAAAAAGTGACAAATTGCTCACTGGATGGATCGAAGCCAAAATCACTGCCCTTACCCCTGTTCATATCGTTGGCAAGCAGGAGGCGGATGGAAGCGGTTGCAAGATTATTCGCAGTCATTTTTATCAGCGGCACGGGCAGGCATATATTCCAGCGTCATCAATCCGCGGGATGCTGCGCGCCTTTATTGAAGCTTCCTGCAATGGGTGGGCCTCTCAGCTAACCCCATATTTTAAAAAAGAAAGTGGGAAAAGTGGGAAACGGCAGATCGGTTTCCAGGCAATCGATAGTCGGGAAACGCTTAAAAATGAACTAAATAAGATTGATGCGGACTTTCAGGAGAAATTTGCCCTACCAGATGGTTTCACCATGCCACAGAGCATGACAGACGCTGAAGCTGACAATGTGAAAGTGGATCTAGCGTCTTTTCTCTTCGGCTACATCCCTCCGAAAGGAGATGGATTTCATGGGCGAATTAATATTGAAGACGCGCCCATTTCTTCCGCAAATCTTTCATTTAATGATGTTCATCGCATTCCGGATATTCAGAGTGACGCCTTTATGGGTGGCGGCAAACCAAGCGCTTCAAGCTGGTGGTATCAGAAGCCCTATCAAATCCGTCTGCGTGGCGAGGTCGTAGATTTTGTGGGAAGCGGTTACCGAGGGCGCAAATTTTATTACCACCAAGATCCGCAAGTTTGTGTGCAGTGGTATTCTGATCCTAATAACTGGCCAGTTGACGACAGGCGAAGACTGTACTTCGTGCCGTTAGAATGCTTGCCACCAGGAAAAGCAACCGATCCCTTCCGTATTTATTTTGAAGACCTCCCCGAACCCTTCTTAAATATGCTGCTGTTTGCCATTTCCCCGGGAAGTCACCTATGCCATAAACTGGGTTATGGTAAGCCCTACGGATATGGATCGATAAAAATTGAAATTAGCAATGGCCAGTTCCGGAGTGTGGGCTGCACCGATAAGACGCCCCTGTTAACAAACAAACTGCTGGGAGGCATCTATTCAGCGCTGCGGGATAGGGAAAAATTGAATGCAATTGGTCTCATGCAATATTTTCATTGGCACAGCCTGGCGGTGTTCGTAAAAATACTGTGGTATGATAACAAATCAGCACTGGTATTTAGCTATCCACCATTCAACAAAAAATATCCAGGTTTTCTGCCGGGTATCAATAAAGGTGACTTGCAGGCAGTTTTAAGTACCCAGCAAAACACTCTTCTGAAAGAAAACAAAATCTTGCCCATGACCGAATCTGAAGCTCGGGAAATTGCCTCAAAATTGACAAATAAATGTAAACGTCCGGCATTGCATTTCGAGATCTATCAAGAGCTGGCAAAGGGCTATGACGTTGTTCAAGGTAGAAAGTTGCAGTTTGCCTAAACCGAAGAAGAGGATTCGCTATGAAGAAAATTTCTGAGGCACAGATTGAAGAAAAACAACTCAAACGCTTGGCGGCCCAGAGACAGATCTACAGGGAAGGGAAAAAACTCCAATCATTGCAAATCATCCTTTTTGTCCCTTTATCAGTATTGGTGTCCATTAGCGCACTTTTATTTCCCAAGATGCAAAT
>CAYHQN010000208.1:0-4720 GCA_964358545.1 uncultured Tangfeifania sp.
GGGACTTTTTCATCTGTACAATACCTTATTAACTTTTTTTGAGGGAAAAGGAAAACGCTATTTACTAATTTAAAAATCAATTATATACAAAATTAATTATGCATATTTTGATAAGCAAACTGTAGATCTAACAGCTTTCACGGTAGTTAAAAATTAACTTTTGCGTCGAAGATCTCAATAAAAGCAGCCAATACCGTTTTCTTCACCTCCTCCATACTGACAGTTTTTCCCAACTCCTTTGCCATGGAGGTTACTCCTTTGTCGATAATCCCGCATGGATGGATGTAACGATAGTAATCCATATCGGTATTTACATTCAATGCGAAGCCATGCATGGTCACGTGCCGTGAACTCTTAACTCCAATAGCACAAATTTTACGTGCTGCAGGCTCTCCTACGTCAAGCCATACACCGGTGGCTTGAGGATCACGTGAGCTGGTGATTCCGAATTTCGCAAGTGCATGAATAACCACCTCCTCTATACTATATATATACTGTCTCAATCCCATTGCAAAGTTTTCCAGGTCCAGAATCGGATAACCGACCAGCTGTCCGGGACCGTGAAATGTGATGTCTCCACCTCTGTTGGTTTTGTAGAAACTAATCTGCTTGTCTGCCAATTGGGCACTGTTCAGCAAAAGATTGTGGGTCTCACCACTTTTCCCCAGCGTATATACCGGCGGATGTTCAACAAAAAGAAGATATCCGGGAGTGATTGTCCGCGCATGCTCTGCAAGGTCCTGATTAAGTAGCTTCAAGTCAATGATCTCTTTCATCAACGACTCCTGCTTGTTCCAGGTTATGCCATATTCGGATAGTCCAAGATCGAGAAATTGCAAAGTTTTCACAAGTAAATAATTGTTTTAGCTCTATTTGATCAGATGTTTTTCAGCATGATAAGAAGATCGAACAAGAGGAGCACTCTCCACGATCCTAAATCCACGGGCCAGCCCCTCTCTTTTAAAATAGGCAAACTGGTCAGGATGCAGGTATTCGACCACCTCCAAATGTTTCCGGGTTGGCTGGAGGTATTGGCCAATGGTTAAAACTTCACAGTCCACCTGCCTCAAGTCGTCCATGCATTTTAATACTTCATCCGTTGTTTCACCCAGGCCAACCATGATCCCGGATTTGGAAACCAGTCCGAAAGTTCCGATCATTTCAACCACTTTCAGGCTGGTCCTGTATTTTGCACGGCTCCTGACCAAAGGAGTAAGCCGCTCAACAGTTTCAATGTTGTGAGAGATGATATCCGGTTTTGCCAGTGCGATCAACTCTATCAGCTCAGGCTTTCCGTCAAAATCAGGAATTAATACCTCAATGGTAGTCCCTGGATTAACCTTTTGGATCTGATTGATCGTTGCGGACCAGTGAGCGGCTCCGCCATCGGGCAGATCATCTCGATCAACGGAAGTAATCACCACATGTTTCAATCCCATCAACCTGATTGATTCGGCTACTTTGGCCGGTTCATTTTCATCAGGCGTCAGTGGCTTCCCCGATAGGGTAGCACAGAATTTACAGGAGCGTGTACAAATCTCACCCAAAATCATGAAAGTGGCGGTTCCGGCACCCCAGCATTCGCCCATGTTGGGACATTTACCGCTTGAGCAGATTGTATGGAGATGATTCCCCTCGACAATCTGTTTTACCTGTCTATAATTGGTCCCGGTAGGAAGTTTGATTTTCAGCCAATCGGGTTTGTGTCTTCTTTCCATACTATTATAATATGAGCAGACAAAGATAAACCGAATAAAAACAATTTTAGATTTTGGATTTTAGATTTTGGATTACCGGTCCCTGAGCGAGGTGGTCTCTGAGCGAAGCCGAAGGGTCGAAGGGCAAAGAATGATAAAAATATATGCTTAACATAAACCTATCAGCTAATAGCTAAAGGCCAATAGCTTTAAGCTACCTGCCAGGAATAAGCACCCTTCAAAAATGTGAACCATTTTTTTTTACATTTGAGCCTTTCAAATACGACACTACGGATGAACCCAACAACAGTTTTTAGAAAATTTCCTTCCAATTTTTGGTATGCCAATGCCATGGAGCTGTTTGAGCGGTGGGCCTTTTACGGGTTTTACATGCTTTTTGCCCTCTATCTGACCGGATCAACCGATCAGGGAGGGTTGGGATTCAGCCAGACCCAGAAAGGGATGATGATGGGAATCGGAACGGCCATCCTCTACTTTTTGCCCCTGATCACTGGAGCCATTGCGGACAGGATCGGTTACCGCAAAACGCTTTTCATTGCATACAGCCTTTATACACTGGCGTTTCTGATGATGCCAATGTTTCACACCTACTCGATGGTTTTTGTTCTCTATCTTTTTCTGGCCATTGGAGCAGCACTTTTCAAACCCATCATCTCGGCTACGGTAGCCAAAACCACCAACAGTGAGACCTCGTCCATCGGATTCGGCATCTTCTACATGATGGTCAACATTGGCGCTTTTGTGGGTCCGTTTGTTACCAGTTCCTTCCGGAAATATTCGTGGGAATATGTTTTCTATGCTTCTGCTGCCGTGATCGCATTCAATTTCGTCGTGTTGATTTTTTTGTTTAAAGAACCCGATAGGGAAAAAGGAGATTCCCAAAACCGGAGCTTAAAGGATGAGATAAAAAGGTTATTTGGGAATATTTTTGAGGCACTTTCTGACCGGCGGTTTTTACTGTTTCTGTTAATTATTGCCGGCTTCTGGACCATGTATTATCAACTGTTTCTCTCACTTCCCATTTTTATTGACCAGTGGGGAAACACCCATCCTGTTTTCAACTTTCTGAATAGTATGTGGCCCTGGCTTGCAAGTAAAATGGGATCTGCCGACGGCACTATTCCCGCGGAACTGATGATCAATGCAGATGCAGGCTTCATCATCATCTTCCAGATCATTGTTTCATCCATTGCCATGCGTTACAAACCCCTGAAGGTGATGACAACCGGGATTCTCATTGCTTCTGTCGCCATGGGTCTGTGTTTCTCCACACAGAACGGGATGCTGATGCTTCTTTTCCTGATGCTTTTTTCATTCGGGGAGATGTCAAGCTCTCCAAAAATTACCGAATACATTGGCCGGATAGCGCCAGCAAACAAGACCGCACTGTACATGGGTTGTTCCTTTATTCCGGTGGCTATCGGATCATTTTTTGCCGGTTTCGTTTCTGGAAATGTGTACCAGAACCTCTCCGACAAAATTACCTTTGCCCAGCGGGAAGCGGTTTCCCGGAATTTTCAGCTTCCTGCCATCAGTGAACATTTTTCCCAAAATGATTACCTTTACGCTGCTGCACGAAAGATGGGGATGGGCAACGATCAATTTACGCAGTTCTTATGGGATAAATATCACCCTTCCTCCATCTGGATGGTCATTACCGGAATTGGAATTGGTGCGGCGCTACTGCTTTTTCTGTACGACCGTTATGTCGTTAAACAAATCAAAACCAATGATTAACATTACCAACACCATAAAACGTTCAACTTCCGGATTCGGACAAAAAATAATTGGCGCCTTTCTTCTTGTCTTGTTCTCCTTCGGGGCATTTTCGCAGGAAGGTCCCCGCATCATCTCAAACTATGAACATGCTGATTCCCCCATCGCCGGAAAGCTGATGGTTGAAATCAACAACCTCAATTTCTTCAAAGACAACGAATTCAAGAGTAAATACATAGACGGATATACCCTAACGGGGATGTGGATCCGCCCCAAATTGCTCTATTTTCCGGATAATAAATTGCATCTGGAGCTCGGCGGGCAAGTTATGGCCTACAACGGACGTGAGGATTACAAATTATATCCGTGGTTTTCTGCTGTTTACATGCCTACCAAACGCATCACTTTTCGCATGGGAAATCTGAATCAGGATCAAAATCATGGGTTAGCGGAACCAGTGATGGATAGTGAACATCTATTAAAAGATAGACCCGAGGCAGGTATTCAGGTAAAATTTAACCACGACAGATGGAATGCCGATTTATGGATCGACTGGCAAAAGATGATATTCAAAGGCGATCCCTACAAAGAGCGGTTTGTTTTTGGAACGGCTGGTGCAGTCACTTTGTTCCAAAATGAAAAACGAAAGCTTTCGATGCCGATTGTCTTCAACGGATTGCATGAAGGGGGTGAAATTGATGCCGCACCAGGTCCTGCACAAACACACATTGTTGTGTCGGAAGGACTTAAATATGAATACGAAACGGGGGGGGCATTGATTAAATCAGGTCGTCTGGAGTGTTCCTTTCTGCAATCCACCTATCCTCAAAATGAAACTGCACTCCCTGGGAAAAGCGGGATTGGATTTTTCGTACAGACCGCCATGAACACCGATTACGGGACTTTTGCCTCCGGTTACTGGCAGGGGAACCGCTTTTTCACCCCGTTGGGAATGCCTCTCTACCAAAATGGTGCCATCGGTCAGGTAGCAGCAGTTGATGTAAATCGTCTTTTGGTATTCTCCTATCGCTTCGATCACAAAATATTCGATCAGAGTAGATTTGGCTTTGTGAGCGACCTTTTCTACAACCCATCTACTCGGAAAATTTCCAACTGTGCTGCACTCTATCTGACAGTCAATCTTTCCATTTTATGCAGTAAAAAAGCTCTTTAGACCTTCTTTCCTTCCAAAAGATGCTTTAACTCCTGATATTGTACTACTTATTTTTTTGGTGTACGACAAAATTCCAAATTAGTAGAAAAAAGGCTATACATTTGTAAATCAA
>CAYHQN010000209.1:0-4662 GCA_964358545.1 uncultured Tangfeifania sp.
AATGCCTGTATTAACAATAATGTCCAAAAGAGTTAAGTCTCCGAAAGGTGAAATCTTTTTCGGTTCATCCGCCTGAATGTAGTTATCAATCAAATGCCGCATGTCGGCTTCATAGGTTTTCAAGTCAAGGGTTTCGCCGCTTGCTTTTCTGATTTCTTCACGCAGTTTCAAATAGAAGTCGATTTCCTTTTTAATATCCGCAATCTCTTTTTCTGTATAGCCTGCCGCTTCCATATCATCAGCTATGTTGGCGTAGGCCCTTATCAAGGCCACCGTTGCTTTGTAAATGGCCGTCCTCTGCACTTCACGACTTTTCAGTTCCTCGGGGACTTCCGTATTGCCGCAGAAGTAGCGGATATAAGCCATGGTATCTTTCGGTGGAGCCACCAGTTCACAGAGCAGGGCGATTTCTTCCATAGCGTTATCAAGGCGGTCACGGCCTTTCTTCAGGCGGTCTTGGAGTAGAATATCGCAGTCTGCTTTTTCAAACTCGTCATAATCCAACTCAGAGGTATACACCGCCACCGCATCTTCAACTTTTCGGAAGAGGTCTTTATAGTCCACAATGTAGCCGAACTGTTTATCGTCGGTATCCAGCCGGTTTACCCGGCAGATCGCCTGAAACAGGCCATGGTCCTGCATACTTTTATCTATGTAAAGATATGTGCAGGGAGGCACATCAAAACCAACGAGAAGCTTATCCACCACAACCAGCAATCTCATACTTGCCGGTTCTTTGATAAATTTTTCTTTTGCCTCATCCTCGTAAGATTCGGTTTTCGTTTTGTTCGGCTTTACTTTTACGTCCTTCAATAAATCCGTATAAATCTTGTATTTGAACTCTTTTTCTGTTTCGGTATTAGCCCCTGTGTCTTCG
Source organism: uncultured Tangfeifania sp. (assembly GCA_964358545.1). Taxonomy (GTDB): domain Bacteria; phylum Bacteroidota; class Bacteroidia; order Bacteroidales; family Prolixibacteraceae; genus CAINVV01. The sequence continues at coordinate 878 of CAYHQN010000209.1, forward strand.
GTTGTAATATCTCCGGTGACTGGATTATAGGAAGTTATAACTGCGCACTTGTCCCTCAGTTCGGTTTTTTGAAACAGTTCAAAATAGCGGCATGCCTCATAAATACTGGAGGCGATCAAAATGGCATTTCCTCTTTCAGAACTTAGCCGTGGTTTTACGTTGAAATCGAAAATAATGTCGCTTACCACCTTCTCCATACGAGAACGTGAACTGAGCACCATCTGCATAGTGCCCCATTTCTTTTTTAGCTCCGATTTCTGAAAGTCGTTTAAGCCTTTGGTTTTGGATTCAAACCATGCGTCAATTTTTTCTGATGAAAAAATCTTCTGGTCAATGTCCCGAGCTTCGTAGATCAAATCCAGCACCACTTCATCTTTGACAGCCTCATTGAACTTGTATGTGTGAATATACTTGCCGAATACTTCCATGCTGGTCTGCTTGTCTTTTTTCAGGAGCGGTGTGCCGGTGAAACCAATAAAAATGGCGCTGGGCAGCATGGCCTTCATGGTGCGGTGCAGCTTGCCGCTTTGGGTGCGGTGACATTCATCGACAAACAAAAAGAGTTCTCCCACCGCTTTGGTGGGTTGGCTCTTCAGTTCCTTGATGAACTCCTCAAAGTTATCGACATCCTTCTTGCCGAACTTATGCACCAGCGAACAGAGCAGCCTCGGTTTGGACTGCCCCAATTGAGCCATTAAATCACGGCCGCTGGTGGTGCGTTTGATCGGCTCCCCTGTCTCGTTAAAAATCCGCTCAATCTGCTTGTCTAGTTCATCACGGTCAGTAATTATGGCAACACGGGCATTGGGGTTATTCTCTAAAATCCATTTGGCGAGGAGCACCATGACGATACTTTTGCCGCTCCCCTGTGTATGCCAAATGATACCGCCCTCCCGCCTGCGTATGTGTTCCTGTGCCGCCTTAGTGCCAAAGTACTGATGTGCCCTCGGCAGTTTTTTTATACCACCGTCAAAGAGCACAAAGTCGTAGATGATTTCAATAAGCCGCTTTTTATTGCAGATCTTCAGCAGGTATTTATCCAACGGCAAACAGCTGACATCCTCTACATCTTCCTTCCATTTAAGGAAAAACTTTTCCGGTGTGCCGATAGTGCCGTAGCTCAAGCCTTCGGTGTTGTTTCCTGCAAGTACAAACTGCACTGTGGAGAAAAAGGAACCGATAAACTCTTTCTGCTGGTTAACAATACTCTGTCTGATACCGTCGCCAATAGAGACGGTGCTGCGTTTGAGTTCCAACACACCCAAGGCAATGCCGTTGACATAGAGAACAATATCAGGCCGTTTTTCACGGTTGCCTTGAATAGTAACTTCTTCGGCAATGGCAAAGTCGTTCTCTTCCGGTTCTTTCCAGTCGATGAGTTTGACAGGTTCATAATTCTCGCCCGCTTTCGCTTTTACCTGAACGCCATAGCGGAGCAGTTTGTAGATATTTTTATTGTTGGTATAGAGGCTCTCGTTGTAATTGTTGGCAGTTACCCTAATCTCGTACAGTGCCTTGGTAATAAGGGTTGGGCTGTACCCCTTTTTTGCGAGGTAGTTGGTTAAAAGTTCTTCCTCAATATTGCTGTTATTGGTGCGATCTTCCCAATTGCCGAGGTAGGTGTATTTCAGTTCATCCCTGAATAATCGCACAATCCGGTTTTGGGTGAGACGTTCTATTTGCCCTACTGTGTTCATTTAACTCCCTTCGGGAAACCTGTTAAGAACCAAATAAATCTTCAGACAACCTTATGGCGGCATTGATATTGTTATCAGAAAAATTGGGCCGTTCCAGTTTAGCCCGCCATTCATCATGGTTTTTAATGATGGCCTTTACACTTGCAACAGAGACCTTTTGATTATTTTGCACCAAATCCTGAACAGCCATATCAACTGTGGTCAGCAATTCCAACTGATCTTTGTCCTTATAGCGAAACTGTTCAAGCCATCGGAGTGTTTCCTGACCGTACCATTTATTGAAGTACGTAACCGCCTCCTCAATGTTATCATCTGCGATATAGCCGCTATAATTGCCGGTCGAGTGGTATTTGATGTAACCTCTTGCCTGAGCTATTTTCTCAGGGCCTCCGTACTTCGTGCTTGGATTGTAAGGCCCCGCAGCCTTTTTCAGGTACCCTTTCGCATTTCTTTCTGCATAGCGATGCAACAGGTACGATAACTTGGTATATCGTCTTCTACCCAAGGGATAGCTCTGCGTTCCGAACGCCTTACTCAAGGCAGAAATAACTACAGCTTCATTGAATTCCCAAGTATGTTTCTTCTTTTGAGAGTCGATTTGGACGGGTATCGCTGTCACTGTTGCCTTCGGCTTTGCACTGGCTTCAATATTTAGAAGCCGGATCTTACCAGTCAATAGCTTCTGCATCATCCCCTGCTTCACCTGTTTGTATTTCACAAGTTTGCTTTCCAGGGCGGATATTTCGGCATCCATGTCGGAGATAATGGTGGCAATGCGAGTTTGTTCGTTTAATGGAGGCAGAAATGCCGGATAATTACCTACCGCTTCCTGTGAAAGTCCAAAAAATGTAGTGCCAGACTTGCTGAGTTCTATATGTTCCTTGAAAGATTTTGATGATAATTGATAATAAAGAAATTTCGGATCGTAACTATTTTGAATAGGTCGGAAAACAAGCAAATGGCTATTCAGGGTTGCTTTACCTGGATATGGAATCTTATCTATAAACAAAAGTTTTCCAATGGTTCCATCCTTTGTCATCAAAACATCATTCTGCTTCAATTGAATTTCTTTAGCAATTTGGTATCTTTCAAAGGAGACATGATATACCTCATCCCACCGAATTGCCCCATCTTTGAAATTCATACCTGTAATGAGGAATGGTTCATCAGCATTCATTGTAAATTCAGTTTGCTTTAATCCTTGCCAACCTATTCTACCCTTCATGAAAGAAACTTCTTTTAAAGGTTTCCTATCCCAGCCCTCTTTGGGTTTGAGCAGTTCCTGCATGGCTCCATGCTTGATGTTGCGTTTTTTGGTAATGAGTTTTTCCATGGATTGGATCAGGGCATCGGCATCTCTTAAGGCGGAGGCAATGGCGGTTTGTTCGGCTTTGGTTGGCGGAATATCAATCAGAAAATCTGTAATGTCCTTCTTGCTTACTTCAAAAAATGTACTCCCACTTCCTAATTGAATAAACTTGGACTTTTGGGCAAGTAATTTTTGATAAAGGAACTCGGCATTTATTCCTTTTGGTATAAAACTCTTAAAACCTTGGTTGGTAGAAACAGGTATTTTATTTATTGCACATTCACCAATCGTGGCCCTCGTAGTCATAAGAATTGAATTTTCTGGCAATATTTCGGCTGAACAATTTTTTAGACCAAGCAACGAAATTTTTCTTGTAGTGTCAATCAGGTATTTTGAGCCATAAAGAGCTGTTATATCAGTTGGCGTACACCAATAAATATCACCATCCCAAAACTCCTTTCTATTCGTAGAAGGTGTTCCACCACTAACAATATCAGCAACATCCCCGAGCTGCTTCACTTCCCAATCCTCCGGAATCACCCCCACCCCGGTCTGCTTGTATCCCGCCTTCACTCTGTTACGGACGGGCAAGCCTTTCTTCACTTCCATACAAACCCCATCTTTTTTAGATGAGCGTTGACCTTCTTTTCCAACTCGCTGACTTCGGCGGTCTGTTGTGGCAACGGCGTTTCGTACCGCTCTGCCAGTTCTTTTATCCGCTGGGTCAGCCGCTGACTGATTCTATCCATTTCGGTATGGATGTCTTTGTCTATGGTTGC
>CAYHQN010000210.1:0-4620 GCA_964358545.1 uncultured Tangfeifania sp.
TCTGAATATTAATTAATTAAAAACAAAAACACTTTTCGGAGTGGACTCAAAATTACAAATTAAAGATGAAGGGATAGTTGTCCTTCTTTTGTAATTTGTAATCTGTAATTTTTAATTTGTAATTGATTTACCCTTTTCTTGTGTTCCTGTACGGCCTGAGTTCTTTGCTTTTCGCGTTGAAGGCAAACGGGATTTTCTTCCTTCTGGGTTTTTTCTCGTGGAAAGCTCCCTTGAAGCCGGTATCCTCCAATTTTTTCTGGCGGTCCATCTCCCTGGCAATCTCCTGCATCTCGCTCCGGCTTGATTCGACCAGTTCAACCTTCTCAGGAATAGGAAGTTCTGTTATCTCCATCCTGATAAGCTTTTCGATGTTCGCAAGGTGAAACTCCTCATCCGGTTTAAGAAAAGAGATGGCCACACCATCGTGGTTGGCCCTGGCAGTCCGTCCGATCCGGTGTACGTAATCTTCGTAATTGGTTGGCAGGTCAAAATTGATCACATGGCTGATCATAGAAACATCAATGCCCCTGGCTGAAACATCGGTCGAAATAAGGACGCGAACATTTCCCTCCTTGAATGACTGAATGGCATTGATCCGGGTATTCTGGGCCTTGTTGGAGTGCAGTACCCTGACCTCTCCCTCTGTCTTACGGTCCAGAACCTTGAATACCAACTCGGCATTCTCCTTTGTGGCGCAGAAAATAATCACTCTTTTGTAAGTCTCAGTATCTGTCAGCAGGAAGTTGATAAGATTCAGTTTGCTCCTGAAATTCGGCAGGCGGTAGAAATATTGTTCAACTTTATCCACGGTAGTGGCCGATGGCGCTACTTCTACCCTTGCGGGGAAGGTGAGGAATTCGTTGCTGATCAATTCAACTTTATCGGAGAAAGTAGCCGAAAAGAGCAGGTTCTGTCTTTTGGGAGGAATCACCTCAAAAAGCTGGTTCAGTTGCGGCATAAAACCCATGTCGAGCATACGGTCTGCTTCGTCAATAACAAGGGTTTTGATTTTCTTCAGCCTCAGGGCGCCGATCGTGTAGAGATCCCACAGCCGACCGGGTGTAGCAACGACAATGTCGACGCCCGGTTTTACCAGCTCGGCATGCTTAGTCCAGCCAATGCCACCAAAAACTGCGGCCGACCTGATGTTGGTATATTGCGTAAGTTCTTCGATGTCTTCCCCTACCTGAATGGCGAGTTCACGCGTTGGTACGAGGATCAGGGCCCGGGGATCTTCCCCCTCTGCCTTCACCAGTTTCATCAGGATGGGAATCAGGTAGGCTGCCGTCTTTCCGGTGCCGGTTTGGGCGATGCCCAGAATATCCTGACCCGATTTTATGACCGGAATGGCCAGCTCCTGGACAGGTGTTGCCTCGTGAAAACCAATCTCGTCCAGCGCTTTCAATATGGATTTGCCAATCCCGAATTTGTCAAAAGTTGTTGTCATCAATATGAAATTATCCTCTTATGTTTCTTCAAGCTATTAGCTGTTAGCCGTTAGCTATTAGCCAAAAAAGTTTCCGGCTGATCTAACTGCTTTCCCCTAATCCAAAATCGAAAATCGAAAATCGTTTCGTTTATTGGTTTCATACTGAGGAACTGCAAAGTAACGACTTTTTAAGCCAACTTGAACACCTTTCCGGGCAGGCACTTCACAATACCCGAAAATTCGAGGGCCAGCAACATCGGCGAGACCCTGTTCATGGGCAATCCTGTGGCCTGGCAGATCAGATCGATGGCGGTTTCTCCCGCCTCCTGAAGCAGGTCCACCACTCTTTGCTCATCCGGCAATAAATCGGTGAACAGACGTGGCTGGTAGCCATCCGCGGCAGGGGAACCGGGTTGCCAGTTCATGCAGTATTCCAGATCGCCAATGTTCTCGATGAGTCCGGCGCGGTTGCTTTTGATCAGGAAATGAGTTCCTTCGGTATAGGTTTCGCCAACCTTGCCGGGAAATGCGAAAAGATCGCTGTTGTAGGAGATGGCCAACTCCGCGGTAAGCAAGGCGCCGCCTTTTTTGGCCGATTCCACAACTATGACGGCGTCGGCGAGTCCGGCAATGATGCGGTTTCGCCGGAGGAAATTTTTACGGTCGATGACAGAATTGCTCAGAAAATCACTGACCATTCCTCCGTTTTTCTCACACATCTCCAGCGCTATCGCCCTGTGGAGCGAGGGGTAAACCGTTTCCAAACCGTGGGCCAGCACGCAAACTGTCGGCAAATTGTTGTGCAGCGCTGCCCGGTGTGCCTGGATGTCGATACCATAGGCAAGTCCGCTGACGATCTGAATATCATAGCCGCGTTCGGCCACCGAGAAGATGAATTTATCGACAATCTCCCTGCCATATTCGGTAGCATTTCTCGTGCCAACGATACTGATGACTTTGGGGCAATTCAGATTGGGTTTCCCTTTTGAAAAAAGCAGGATGGGTGCATCCACACACGACCGCAACCGCTGGGGATAGCTTTCGTCGAGGTAGAAATGGGCATCGACAGCGTTCCTGGTAATAAATTCAACCTCTTTTTCGGCCCTTGTCAATACCTTGGATTGCAGGATATTTTTTGCCAATACGGTACCAACTCCGGGAATCGTACGGAGAACTCTTTCCTTTTCACTGAAAACCTGTCCGGCGCTGCCGCAGTATGCGATCAACGATTTGGCGGTGACGCTGCCGATGCCGGGAACCAATGAAATAGCGATTTTATAAAGCAAACCTTCCGTTGAATGATCGATGTTGGACATAGATACAATTTACGGAAAATTGGGGTAAAACGGGAATTTTTTTGAAGGTTTTTCAGCCATATTTAGGTTTTCCTAAAAGATCAAGGCCTTTTTTTCTTCAACTATGATAAAAGAACCTCTGCCGGAATATTCAACTCTTGATGAAACAGCCTGGCCAGCTCCAGGGTTAATGGTTTTTTTTGTTTAACAAAGAGGAGACATATCCCTTGCTCCCAACTTTACCTACAAGATCTTTGTTCTTTAATCCAAGTTCATTCATTTTCACTCTTATGGCATCAATTGGGTCTGGTAATGGAATTGGATAATTGGCATCTTCATATTGTTTAATTAACAATAGGGCAACTTGTAATTTATTACCTTTTGGTGTATCAGCTTTTACTTTTTTATCAAAAAGCATATCTACCCAATCGAGAAATTCCTCGTATTGTTTCTCTGTTTTAATAATTTTTAATTCCATTACACTTTACTTTTCACCCGGTATTTGCACTATGCCTGGAACCAGGGAATCTACGAACAATTAAGATTCCATACTGGATTGCCCAATTATAATCTGAATTTCAATTCTAATTTCCGGAATTATATTTTTTACAACATCCCAGACAATAGAATAGTTGACACCCATATAATCATGTATTAAACGGTCACGCATTCCTGCCATGTTTTTCCAGGAGATATTGCTCCATTTGAACTTAATGTCGGCGGGGATCTTTTTTGTCGCTTCCCCAATTATTTCCAAACTGCGGACAACCGCCCTCTTGACAGTCTCATCTTTGAGAAACTCATCCTTGCTGGTTTCAGGCTTGATAACGGAAACGATATAGTCACATTCCAGCAAAATATGTTTCAGGTATTCGATTGATTCTTTAGACATACTCCACCTCTTTTAAGATGTACGGACCAATGTAGGGGCTTAACCCATTTTCAGTCACAATATCAAGTTTGCATCCTTTAAGTATTTCTTCCAGATAATTACAGGTATTCATATAATTCTCAAAAGTTTCCAGATCAGAACGGAAATCGATCAATATATCCACATCACTCTCACTATTTGATTGATTTTTAACAAAAGAACCAAATAATCCGATGCTTGTAACGCCAAATTTGTTCAATTCAGATTTACAAAGCTTGAGTTTATTCAAAATGTCCGCCTTTTGCATGATAATTTGAGTTTGAACAAATATATCAATTTATAAAGGTTTATCCACACTTTATGTTGAGTTCAACATTAGATTCCATGTCGTAGGAATATCCTTCCATGTACAAAATTGTATTAGCTCCTACTTAACCTTAGTCCCAGGGATTAAATATTTTAGCGCAATTATCCGCCAGGAAGTCGCCAGGATTTCCAATAACAAATGTTAACCAGTAAAAAGAGATCCTACAAACAGACAAGAAGAACTGGCAAATCAGCAAACTTATTAAATCCCGGCAATTGCTGAGAGCTAAGATAAATGAACGAAACACCAAAGCAACACGGACTCAGAATAATCAGGCAGAAGTTCATTTTTAAATGAAAAAGAGGTGTTACATTTTTTTGTTTCAATATTCATCTTTATACAGATTTGATGTTTCAGGAGCAGAAAAGTGTGCACTTCCTTTTAAATCCTTTAAAACCTTTTAATTATCAAATAATATTGTTACGTTTATTTTGAATTTTTAAAAATTATTAGAATGGGACTACAGTCAATTGAAGCATCTTATGCAATGAGCGTTAAAGAAATTAAAGAATTGATCATTGATAATGAGAGCCCTGGAGCAGATGACATTAATATTATTAAATCTTATAGGAGAAGTACTAATACGCTAGGATCATATGTCACCCTAGTGTAGTGACAAATTAATATAGAAACATTATCTTTGTAGAATAAAACTGCA
>CAYHQN010000211.1:0-4504 GCA_964358545.1 uncultured Tangfeifania sp.
TGAACCTGGCCATGACCACCTCCAACCACCGTCCGTTTACCTATCCCGAGGGGATGGTGGATATCCCTTCCTGGAAAAACAGGGAGGGCGCGGTGAAATATTGCGATTATGCCATCGGGGAATTTATCAGGAAGGCCAGCCTGAAACCCTGGTTCAGCAATACGTTGATTGTCGTGATGGCCGACCATTGCGCGGGCAGCGCCGGACAAGCAGAACTGCCCTTTATGGACTACCGGATCCCGCTGATTATCTACAATCCCGGATTGGTAGCTCCTCAGAAAGTAGACAAACTTTGCAGCCAGATCGATGTGGCGCCAACACTTTTCGGTCTCCTCAACTGGAGTTATGAAAGCAAATTTTTCGGGAAAGACATCATCAAAATGGAACCGGCCGAGGAGCGCGCTTTTATTGCCAATTACCAGAAACTTGGATACATCAAAAATGACCGTCTTACCATTCTGAGTCCGCAGGAGAAGGTAACCTATTACAAGATCGACCGTACCAATGGTACCACGGAAGTGGCCCCCAAAGACCAGGGCTTGCTGAATGAGGCGATTACCTATTATCAATCCGCCAACTATGTTTACAAGAACAAGCTTAACAAATGGAATTGATATGGGTATAAGTCATAGGCAAGGAATAATGAGCCATTTTGATTTTCTGTTTTCGCTTTTTGACCCCTCTAAATCTCCCCCAAGGGGAGACTTCAGATCTGTGTTCAGATCAACATCAGCGCACAACTCCCCTCCCTTGGAGGGGTTGGGGGAGGTCAAAATAATTGGATTAGCTCCTTATCTATTGTTGAGGGTTAGGCCATTTCTCTTTTTGCTACTGCTGATTTCACCTATGGCATTGCTGGCCGATGGCCGACGGGATACCATGGTTGTGCTGAAAGATAAAAAGGGGGAACATTCCGTCAAAGCGCAGGTGTATGACCTGAATGCCACCAACCGGATGATTTTTTACCAACCACGCCCCTTTGCCTTCGTTACCAATATACCCTCCGATTTTGCCGGACTTTACAAAGCCACCGTCAAAAAGGATAACCTGGGCAACCTGGCGCTCCTGCTGGGAGGAACGGTTGCATTGGTTGCCTTCGATCAGCAGATTACAGATGCGGTCCACCACTTTGGAAATTACATCGGCCTCGATCCCGCCCGCAACTTCAGCAGGGTCGAACTCAAAATCGGGAAATCGGCCATCCCGGTCATCGATCTCCCCGAAAACCTGAACTCCGGCATGTATTTTATCGGGGAAGGATGGCCGAGTATCCTGGTTGCCTCCAGTTTCCTTGGGTATGGGCTCACCACCAACGACTACCGTGCCCGGCAGACCGCCTCACAGTTGTTCGAGATGTTCTTCACCCTGGCCGTTACGGTTCAGACCATCAAGAGGATCACAGGCAGGGAGAGCCCGTTTCAATCGACCCAACCGGGCGGGGTCTGGCATCCTTTTACAAATCCAGCCAAATACCAGAGAAATGTTTCCTATTACGATGCCATGCCATCCGGCCATTTTGCTACCGTGATGGCCACCATCACCATCATTGCCGGAAATTATCCCAACAACAGATGGGTAAAACCGATCGGCTATTCCCTCCTGGGATTGTGCGGCTTTGCCATGATACACAACGGCGTTCACTGGGCGGGCGACTATCCCATTGCCATTGCCATCGGCTATACCTGTGGCAAAATCGCCCTCGCACGCGGTCACCACACCGAAACCCGAAGCGGGGTTGCAACTTTATGGGGAAAGAATGCCTCGGTAATGCCTTTTACTTATGGGAACGGAGGGGTAGGGTTGAGCTACCGGTGCGCTTTTTGAAGATGTCTGAAGCAGAATTTACAGAATTGGAGAATGAACAGAATTAAATGGTAGTTTGATGTTTGGCAAGCATGGCGAGATTATCCCGCAGGGGATGCCTTTTACGTATTGGAAACGAGGGCAGGGTTGAGCTACCGGTGCAGCTTTTGAGGAAGTGACTAAAGTGACTAGAGTGAGCTAAAGTGACTTAAGTTCCCTGCCAGGCTGGGATGTCAAAACACTAAGGGTTTTTAATCCCTATCCAAGCTTAATTTATATTTGAATCGCCGGTAATAATTGAAGGATGAATAAACAAGACATACTTTTATTAAATTTGTAGAAAATTTGTGTCATGGAAAAAATTATAGTAAAAATTGACCCGAAAGCCAATAAAACAAAACTACTTGGAGCTATAAAAATGTTGAATGGGGTAATAAGTGCAGCTGTCACAAAAGAATCTTTATCAGAAGATGAATTTATGATAAAAAAAATTGATCAAGGCCGTAAAAGTGGGGAGGGCAGTATGGATAAGGTGATGGCACACTTAAGAAAATAGGTTATGATTTGTAAGACATCAGTTAATTTTGAAAAAGCAATTTTGAAAATTCAAGACAAAACCCTTAGGGGCAGAATTGAAAAAATAATTGTCAAAATTGATTCATGTAAGAGTATTCACGAGGTGTCAAATCTAATGCCGATTGTTGGAGCTCCTGGTTATTTTCGTATTCGACTCAGTGATTATAGAATTGGAATCTTTGTCGAAAACAATACCGTCTTATTTTGTTTTTTTGGGAAACGTGACGAAAGCACCTACAAGAAATTTCCGGGATAGGTTGCTTTCAAAACCTTATTTTTAAGGGCAACCTTAGTAGAAAATCGATCTAACAATCTGACCTAAACCTTATTACCTTATTACCTTATTACCTTATTTCCAATCCCATAACTGCAACATCTATGGGTTAATTCAAAATGCAGCCATATAATAAGGTCATAGTGTTTTATCTTGTATATTCGATAATAATTATACGTATTTGTCGAATATAAACGACAAAGGCCACCGTTCTGGCCCGTTCGCTGCTCGAAAAATATGCGCAAGCCGATCGGTTTGAGATTGAAAAAATTGGGCGCCGGTGAATCAGCAACAACTATTTATACCATACATGGTACATATTATCAGTTAATATATACCATGTATGGTGTAAAATATCCGATAATATCACCCATTAATAGGATTTTTTAGACAAATCTTCTTATATTTGCTGCAAATATTGAGACCATGGTACGCAGAAAACTATTCGATGATTTACAGCTTCATCTTTCGAAGAAGGAATTCTCCATTATCACCGGAGCACGGCAAACCGGAAAATCAACCTTGTTGAAACAGTTGCAGGCCTATTGTAAGGAAGAAGGTATTCAGGCAGTTTTCCTGAATCTTGAAAACAAAACGATATTGGCCGAATTGAATGAAAATCCACTGAATTTATTGAAATTTATGCCGGAACCAGCCAAAAGGGCAGTGGCGCTGATCGATGAAATCCAATACCTGGATGATCCTTCCAATTTTCTGAAACTGTTGTATGATGAACATGCAGACCAAATAAAAATAGTGGCGACCGGAAGCAGCGCCTTTTACATGGACAAAAGATTCAGTGATTCGCTTGCGGGAAGAAAGAAAATATTTCAGTTAAACACTTGTTCATTTGATGAATATCTCGGGTTAAGCGGTAAATCGCACCTGCGCGAAGAGATGGACCATCTCCTTAAAGCGGGAGATTTCAAAAGCACCCTTCTTGATTATCTTCGTGTGGAGTGGGAATCTTATATGAACTATGGCGGTTATCCTGCAATTGTCACTGAACCGGATTTTCAGGAAAAGGTAAATCGATTGAGGGATATCCGGGACTCATTCGTGAAACGGGATATTTTGGAGTCAGGGGTCGTGAACGAAACAGCCTTTTACAACCTGTTCAGGATCCTGGCCGGTCAGACCGGAGGAATTGTCAATGTAAACGAGCTATCAGCTACTTTGCGCATCAAGAATGGAACAGTTGAAAACTATCTTGCCATCATGCAAAAGTGTTTTCACATAGCACTTGTAAAGCCATTTTACAGGAACCTAAGAAAAGAATTGGTCAAGATGCCAAAGGTTTTTCTGCTTGACACCGGATTGAGGAATTGCCTTGTAAATAATTTTCAACCTTTGGCTGTCAGAACCGACAAAGGGGAATTATGGGAAAACACTGTTTTCAGGGTCCTTGCTGATAAGACAGGTTTTGATACCATCCAATACTGGCGCACCAGCGGAGGGAATGAAGTTGATTTTGTACTATCTGATAATGATCGTTTAAGGGCCATCGAGGTAAAATTTGACAGCAACCAGGTGAACCGGAATAAATACAAGATATTTTTAGAAACCTATCCTGAGATTCCATTGCAATTTCTCTGGATGAACCCATTTGATCAGGACTTTTTCAAAAGAATTTTTGGAGTGTCTGTTCAGTGACAATTATTTTTGAAATCGGTAACGACGGCGAACCCTGTACAAGGAATAAATAGTGAAGAAATTTCCGCGTGGAAATGGCTGTAAGTAATGGAAATGAATAAATTTCGCATTCTTCTAAAATTTGACCCCTCTAAATCTCCCCGAGGGGGAGACTTCAGATTCGATTTCAAATCAACATCAGCGCATTACTCCCCTACT
>CAYHQN010000212.1:0-4469 GCA_964358545.1 uncultured Tangfeifania sp.
CTCGGTGACTGAGAGACCCGGAGAATGAGGGACGGGGGGACTAGGAGACTGGGAGACTAGGGGACCAGGGGACTGGGGGACAGGAGATTCTTCTATTTGAATGAGTGGCTCGTCAATTGACTCTTCAGAGGGTAATTCCGGTTCGAATTCAGCGATATTGTACTCCGGAACCGGCATTTGAAATGTTATCCCTTCTTCTGCCGTTTTGGCCGGGATTTCAACTTCCGCTACCTTTTCTTCCTGATGGACGGGTGCAGCGATTTGATTTAAAAGCATTTCAAACTCCTTGGCAACAATTTTAGACCTGGCAATGGCCAGCTCAACCTCCTCCTTTGAAAGATGTTTATCATCTATCATTCCTGTTGCCAATGTGTCAAGTAATTCAAGCTCTTCCCTGATTACCCTCAACCATATTTTTTTATCCATACATTTCTGATTTGTTGCTGGTAAAAATACAAATTTAACCGCACCACAAAGGAATGGGATGATAATGTTGTGCGGAAATAATTTCTTTTTCAGATTTTTTATAGGTAACTTAACGGTAAAACTGTCTAAAACATTTTTCAAATGGCAAATACTTATACTCAGGTACATATTCATGCAATTTTTCGGTTCAAAACCGGGAATGTATCATTAAACAATCATGGAAAGAAGAGTTGTACAGATATTTAACCGGAATTATTCAAAACAATGGGCATAAATTATTAGCAATTAATGGAATGCCTGATCACATCCATGTATTTTTTGGCATGAGACCAACACAGTCCTTATCTAATCTAATGCAAGATATTAAAGGGGATTCATCCAAATGGATCAACAATAAAGGGTTAATCAATAGCCGTTTTTCATGGCAGGAAGGTTATGGTGCTTTTTCATATAATAAATCGAGTGTAGATTGTGTTATCGATTACATTAAGAATCAAGAAGTGCATCATCGAAAAAAGACCTTTACAGAAGAATATCATGAGTTTTTGGAGAAATTTGAGGTTGATTTTGATGAGAGATACCTATTTGTCCCGGTGGAATATTGATGAAAGATGCATGTTCCGTTAGGAACAAAATGTGGGTAGAAAAAAGACATAATGATGAATTCCGTCCCGTCCGGGACGGAATTTTCTTTCTATTCATTCTTCTACACACCTATAATCCCTGCCGGGATTACAAACTGATATTACCCCCATGGTTGAGTATTTCAAATTCAAGGAAATTTTGGAAAGACTTTATCATTGTATTTGAAAAAATGATTATCCAAAACATTTTCAATTGATCACCTGCCAGCATAAATTGTTTCTAAAAGAAGCAGAAAAAAACTATTTTTGAACTATGTTTATCGAGAGTAATTTAAACAATGGGCGGAAGCGGGGCTGGATTGAAGTCATCGTTGGATCAATGTTTTCAGGGAAAACTGAAGAGTTGATCCGTCGTTTACGCAGGGCGGAAATTGCCAAACAGCGGGTCGAAATATTCAAACCTGCCATCGATACCCGATACTCTTCTACAGATGTGGTATCCCACAACGAAAATGCCATCCGGTCGACTGCCATTGACAACTCCTCCACCATATTATTGCTCTCGGGCAACATTGATGTAATAGGTATCGATGAAGCCCAATTTTTTGACGAAAATCTTTTAGATGTTTGCAACAAACTGGCTGACATGGGGATTCGGGTAATCGTCGCAGGACTGGACATGGATTTCCGTGGAGTCCCCTTTGGTCCGATGCCTGGATTAATGGCCTGCGCCGAATATGTCACCAAGGTTCACGCGGTTTGCATGCGTTGTGGCCACATCGCCCATTTCAGTCACAGGTTAACAGATGCCGAAAAGTTGGTAATCCTTGGAGAGAAGGAGAGCTATGAACCCCTTTGCCGCGAATGTTTCCGGACCGTCAATCTTAAACCATGATGGTCTACACCCTGACCGGGATTGCCGCAATTGTACATGGTCAGCTGATACAATACGGGACATCGGCAGATCATCCGGTACGCTATCTCGCCTTTGACAGCCGGACCATCCTTTCCGGAAAAGAGACCCTCTTTTTTGCACTGAAGAACGGAAGAAACGACGGCCACAACTATATTTCTGATGCACATTCAAAGGAGGTTACCTCCTTTGTCGTTTCGGCCCTTCCCGACAGCAGTAGGAGCGCCGCTCCGGCTTCGTATATTGTGGTTGAAAACACACTGACTGCCTTGCAAGCGCTGGCAGCATCCCACCGCAGGCGATTCAACTATCCCGTGACAGCCATCACCGGAAGCAATGGCAAAACGATGGTGAAAGAGTGGCTTTCCGAAATTCTTGGTGCTTCTCTTCGGGTCGTCAGAAGTCCTCGCAGTTACAACTCACAAATTGGAAATCCCCTATCTGTCTGGTTGATGGATGAGCGTTTTGATCTGGCGCTTTTTGAGGCCGGCATTTCCAAACCCGGAGAGATGTCAAGGCTGGAGGTCATACTTCATCCCGATCATGGCATTTTTACCCACCTGGGGAATGCCCATCTTGAAAATTTTTCTTCCGGTGAGGAGCTGGTGAGTGAAAAGGTAAAGCTATTTGTCAACTGTCAGCTCGTTGTATACTGCAAGGATTTTGAACCGGTGCACAAGGCTTTGTCTGAAATTTCCTACTCCGGGAATCCACGGTTTTTTCGCTGGTCTGCCATGGAGGAGGCCGACATGCAAATTATTTCCACTAAGCGTTCGAATCAAACCACCGTTATTGAAGCCTTGTATTGCGGAGAAGTCATCACCCTGGTTATTCCGTTTACCGATGGGGCCCACATCGAAAATGCAATCCATTGTTGGGCATATCTGCTGGCAACCGGGATGAAGCCGGGCAGTTTCGAACATCTGTTTCTGCATCTCTCCACACTCTCCATGCGCCTCGAAATCAAGAAGGGAAACAATGGTTGTGCCATCATTGATGACAGCTACAACTCCGACACCGCCTCCCTTATCAATGCACTCGACTTTTTAGTTCAACAAAAAGACGCCCAAAAACTAAAGAGCACCCTGATTCTGTCAGACATACTCCAATCTGGCGTAAACCCTGAAATTCTCTACCGGGAAATCGCCGAATACATCCGGTTGCGCAACATCAATAAGATGATTGGAATAGGAAAGCAGATCAGCATTTTTAGCGATGCTTTTCAGGTGAAGGAGAAGCATTTCTTTCCTGATACGGAGGAGTTTCTGCTTCACTTTCACGAATCCGATTTCAGGGATGAGGTGATTCTTCTAAAAGGGGCAAGAAGTTTCAGGTTCGACAGGATCTCGACACTGCTGCAGGAGAAGAAGCACCAAACCATCATGGAGATCAACCTGAGCGCGATGGTGCACAACCTCAACCACTACCGCGGACAACTCAGGCCTGAGACCAAACTGATGGCCATGGTTAAAGCCTTCTCCTACGGAACCGGCTCGGTGGAAGTTGCCAGAATTCTTCAGTTTCACAGGGTCGACTACCTGGCGGTGGCCATTGCAGACGAAGGAATTGAGTTACGGAACGCCGGGATTGAACTGCCCATCGTGGTAATGAATCCGGAGGAACACAGCTTTGATTCGATGATCGAAAACAGGCTGGAGCCGAATGTTTACCGCTTTTCACTTTTGCGCAGCTTCGATGAAGCCCTGAAAAAAAGCGCGGTAAACAATTTCCCGATACACATTAAAATCGATACAGGCATGAAAAGGCTTGGATTCGATTCGTTATCAGAGATAGAAAACCTGGTCGCCTACATAAAAAAAAGAGACACACTTTACGTTCGGTCTGTTTTCACCCATCTTGCCGTAAGTGAAGATGCTGCCAACGATAACTTTACCCTCCGGCAGTTTGAGCGATTTCGTCAACTCAGCCAGTTAATTACATCAGGATTTGATTACAGCATTCTGCTCCATGTGCTTAACTCGGCCGGCATCGAACGATTTCCTGAAATGCAGATGGACATGGTAAGACTGGGGATTGGATTGTACGGATCCAGCTCTTGCCAATCGTCTCAGCTTAAGAATGTGGCAACCCTGAAATCGACCATTTCTCAAATCAAGACAGTCATGCCCGGAGAGAGCGTTGGTTATGGCAGAAGTTTTGTGGCCGAACGTCTTACCAGGATTGCCATCATCCCGATAGGGTACGCCGATGGCTACAGCAGAAGATTAGGCAATGGCGTAGGAAGTATCCTGATCCATGGGATTCCTGCCCCCATTACCGGTACAGTTTGCATGGACATGTGTATGGCGGATGTCACGGATATCGCTTGCCAGGAGGATGATACGGTCATCCTGTTCGGCGAAGGACAGCCGGTAGGGAAAATCGCAAATTGGATGGGAACGATTCCTTATGAGGTGCTTACAACAGTTGGGCAAAGGGTGAAGAGGATCTATTTTGAAGAGTGAAAATTGACTTTGGGACTGGGGGACTAGGGGACTGGGGGACTGGGGGACTGGGGGACTGGGGGACTGGGGGACTGGGGGACT
>CAYHQN010000213.1:0-4431 GCA_964358545.1 uncultured Tangfeifania sp.
TATATACTCAATATTTATGGTATTTTCCATAACGAAACCACTATCCACATAAAATATCAGATTCTAGCCAGGCACCTCCGCTGTGCCCAAAATATTGATCCGGTCTTCCAACTCAAGCTGTTGCTGTTCCAACCGGATCATTTTCTCAACTTTCTTGACAACATTCTGTAAATCAATGAAATTAACCGGTTTTAAAAGATAACCGGCTACTGATTTGTTGATGGCGTCTATGGCATAATGATCGTGCCCGGTAACAAGAACAATTTTAGTTTTTTGGGAAAACTGGTGGTCGAAAATCTCCATCCCGTTCCCGTCAGGCATTTCAATATCAAGAAAGACCAAATCCGGACTTGTACGTTTGATCAATTCGATACCATCTGCCAGGTTCATGGCTTTTCCAACAACTTTTAGTTGAACGGAAGTAAAATTATCCAGCAGATAAGATAGGAGATTCAGGGCAAGTAATTCATCATCGATAACAACAACTGATAGCATAACGATTAAGGGTTAAGGTTATGAACGGTCAAAAAAGAACGATAACTTTTGAAGGTCAGTCAACAAAGATGGGAAAATATTGTTATGATACCAAGTTTCTATATATTATTATTGATACATAAGCCTTCTTCTCTCCTTCAACTCATCGTTGGAAATATAGTCGTCATACTCAGTAATTTTGTCGATGATTCCATTGGGTGTCAGTTCAATGACCCTGTTGGCCACTGTCTGGATAAATTCATGGTCATGCGAGGCCATCAGAATATTCCCTTTGAAAGTGATCAGATTGTTGTTGAATGCCTGAATTGATTCAAGGTCAAGATGATTGGTCGGATTATCAAAAATCAAAACATTGGCGTTTTTTAACATCATTCTTGAAATCATGCACCTCATCTTCTCACCACCAGAAAGAACACGCGTCTTTTTATAGACCTCCTCACCAGAGAATAGCATTTTACCAAGATAGCCACGAAGATAGATTTCGCTTGAATCGTCTGAAAATTGCATTAGCCAATCCACCAGGCTCAAGTCGTTCGTGAAAAAGTTGGAGTGATCGAGCGGCAAATAGGAATGTGTAATGGTCTGGCCCCAATGATAGGTTCCCGAATCGGGCTGATCATAACCATTGATGATCTCGAAGAATGCCGTCATTGCCCTTGGATCTTTGGACAAGAAAACAATCTTATCGTCTTTTTCAACATTGAACTCCAAATCCTTGAATAAAACTTCTCCGTTAACACTCTTTGATAATCCTTTAATTTCCAAAATTTTATTGCCTGTTTCGCGGTCGGGCAGGAAGATGATGCCCGGGTATTTTCTTGTAGAAGGTTGAATCTCGTCGACATTGAGTTTTTCCAGCATCTTCTTACGACTGGTAGTTTGTTTCGATTTGGCAACGTTGGCGCTGAACCGGGCGATGAACTCCATCAACTCTTTCCGTTTTTCCTCAGCCTTTTTGTTTTGGGCCTGCTGCTGGCGGAGTGCCAGCTGACTGGATTGGTACCAGAAGCTGTAGTTTCCGGCAAAAAGCTGAACTTTTCCAAAATCAATGTCAACCGTATGGGTACATACAGAATCCAGAAAGTGCCTGTCGTGGGAAACTATCAGTACGGTATTGTCATAGTTGGCGAGATAATTCTCAAGCCACATCACTGTTTCAAGGTCAAGATCATTGGTCGGCTCATCGAGCAACAGGTTATCCGGTTTTCCAAAAAGGGCCTGTGCCAGCAAAACACGGACCTTCTCCTTCCCGCTAAGCTCTTTCATCAATCGATGATGGTACTCTTCTTTGATTCCAAGACCACTCAAAAGGGCAGCAGCATCACTCTCCGCATTCCAGCCGTCAATTTCAGCAAATCTCTCTTCCAACTCAGCGGCCCTTAACCCATCTGCCTCGGTGAAATCTGTTTTGGCATAAAGAACATTTTTCTCGTTTAGAATGCGCCACAGCTCCTCAAAACCCATCATTACGGCATCAATCACCGGGTGTTCCTCGTAACCATAGTGATCCTGTTTCAGTACCGAAAGACGTTCGCCGGAACCAAGCAAAACTTCACCTTTTGTCGATGCAAGATCGCCTGCAATAATTTTAAGCAGGGTCGATTTCCCTGCACCATTGGCGCCAATTATCCCGTAACAGTTACCGGGAAAGAATTTTAAGCTCACATCCTGGAAAAGTGGTTTTTTGCCAAATTGGATGGAAAGATTTGAAACTGAGATCATTTTTGTTCGATATTATTTACGCTAAAAACTGAAAAATTACGGACTGCAAAAGTACATATTTAAAACTGAAAATTTATTGATCTTTGTCTCTATCGAAAAGGTGGATTTCCGGAATGAAAATTCATCCCTCACTTGCTTTACATCCATTGGCTGGAATTCATAAACTTTTATAAATTTGTGAACGCAAAAACCGAATAAAACATATGGATTTCAAAGATCTTGCCCAAAGGAGATATTCAGTCAGGAGCTATCAATCAACGCCTGTTGATCGTGAACTACTTTTGAAAGTGCTCGGGGCTGCCCTGCTTGCGCCTTCTGCTGTAAATTTTCAGCCTTGGAAATTTATTGTTGTGACTGACCCTGAGCTACTTGCCAGACTTCACGGCTGTTATCACCGCGAATGGTTTAAAACAGCGCCGGCTTGTATTGTCGCCATTGGCGATCATGACAAGGGATGGCATCGACCTACCGACGGCAAGGATTATACCGATATTGACGTAGCCATTGCCATTGATCATCTGATGCTGGCTGCCACCGAGATTGGTTTGGGAACCTGTTGGATCTGCCACTTCAATGCAGAAAAATGTGCAGAAATTTTTGATCTTCCCGCAAATTTTGAGCCTATTGCCATGATTCCGATCGGTTATGCCAAGTCAGGAACAATACCCGAAAAGAAAAGGAAAACGTTGGATCAGACTGTGCTTTGGAACAAATTTGAAGCGTAGGTCAGCTTATTATTTGATAAGTATCCTCATCCCTGGCAACAGGAAACTTTTCCCTGAACCTGTTTAACTCTTTCAGTGACAGGGTGCAGGTAGCTGACACATCAGATCCGTTTGCCAAATCGCATACAATTAGCCCTTTCGCATCAATTACCGTACTTTCACCGGCATAAATTATACCCATTCCGTCAATTCCTGTACGGTTGATACAGGCTACATAGAGCTGATTTTCAATGGCCCTGGCCTTCGTCAATGTTTGCCACACTAAATTTCTCTTTTCCGGCCAATTGGCAGTAAACAGGATCAGGTCGGCATCTTTAATTGAGCGGCACCAAACCGGAAAACGAAGATCGTAACAGATGAAGAGGGCGATTCTCCATCCTTCATATTTGACAATCACTTTTTTGTTTCCACAGTCAAAATAGTGGTGTTCGTCACCCATCGAAAACAGGTGCTTTTTGTCATAGCACTCTATCTGCCACGATGGCATCACAAAAAGTAACCGGTTAAACAATTGATCGTTCTCTTTGATAATCAAACTTCCGGCGATAGCCGAGTGGCACTTTTTTGCCCACGAAAGCATCCAGCTGACACTTTCTCCCTCCATGGATTCTGCCAAATCACTGGCATTCATCGAAAAACCGGTAGTAAACATCTCAGGCAGGAGAATCAAATCTGTCTGACCGGTTAGTGGCTCAAGCAATTGGTCCAGTTTCATTCTGTTTGAAACCGGATTTTCCCAAACCACATCAAATTGAACCAACGAAATCCGAAGCTGATCCATGGCTTAATATTTTTACTGTTTGAAGTTAATCCAAATCGTCACCGTAATTCATCCCTTCGGGATTTTTTCCCATGATGCCGTGGTCTTTGTACCACTGTCTGATACGTTTCAAATCTGCCTGAAGATCGTCTGTTAACTCAATCTTATCGGTGTATCCGATCCGTTTACGTCCCCAGTCGAAAAACGCCATGTAAACCGGAATGTTTACAGTACGGGCAATGGTATGAAACCCACCTTTCCATTTGTTAACCGGCTTACGGGTACCTTCGGGCGCTATGGCCAGGTGCATCACCTCGCGTTTTTCAAACTCAGAAATAATTTGCTTGACAAGACTTGCTCCCTTCGAGCGGTCTACAGGAATCCCCCCCATCCAGCGAACGAAATAACCCAACGGCCATATGAAAAACTCCTTTTTAACCATGGTATTGGATTTTCCGCCAACAGCCCTGTAATAAACAAATGAGAGGATAAAGTCCCAGTTGGAGGTATGAGGTATGCCTAGCACAATGGCTTTGGGCTCCGGTATAACGCCGCCAACCGCTTTAAAACCAAAAATGCGCAACAACAATTTGCAAATGATTCTAACCATAGACTCGTTTAATTTATTTCAAAGTTAATCAAAAATAACCTTTTTAGCGAAAAGGCAGCCTGCTCTCAGCGATTCAGCGCCAAAATAATTTTGTTGATAACTAAATAGTTACAATAGGT
>CAYHQN010000214.1:0-4412 GCA_964358545.1 uncultured Tangfeifania sp.
TATCTTTTCAATTAGTACTTAAATTTGCCATCTGTTTATAGCTAATCAACAAGGACTTCTGTCGCTCAGCCAGTGAAAGTTTAATCCCATTCATAATTTCTTCACCTTTCTGAATTACTTTTCTGCCCGAGCCTTCGTCAACCAATTCATAATCTGCAGTTTTATTTAGTCCTCGTAGTTTTACCAGTATGGCTTCATCCGGACAATTTTTCCTGCGGAAAGCCATAACGATGCCATCCCCTTGTTCCGGCCGATTGAGTTGATAAGCTAACCATTGATCGTTTCGTAAAATATTTTCCGGTCCGGTTAAGGGAAAGTAGTCACCATTATAAAACGGTCGCAACCGTTTAAACTCACGCATCGACTTTTGCATTTGAGGGATTGAACTGTCAGAATTAGTGGTGTCCCAAAACAAAACCATGGTGCTGCTCATACTTGACCGAAAGTCATAAGGGGCGTAGGAAAGATTACCCGTACCATGAAAAGGGAGGTAAAAATTAAGTCCATAAGTATGATTCTGAAGACCTTCCGGTTCATCCATATTATAATCGCTCCTCCATAAAGCTGAACTCCGGGATATTGTTTCCAGGTCAATTCTCCTGCCACCACTTGCGCAATTATCAATAATCAGACCTGGAAACCTCACCAATAGAGTATCCCAAAAGGCATACAACCCTTCGAGATAGCGGATCTCAGTCATTCCAATCCGATCAGGCAGGTCATTTGTATTCCAATAATTCTGCGGATCAATATTGAAATCCTGACGAAAATAATCAACCCCTTCCTTTTTTAGAAAATCTGAAATATAATCGGTTAGCCATATCCGGGCGGCTTCAATTCCCAGGTTAAAGACGAAATCCTTCTTCCCCGTATAGCTATTTTTATTATCCCCGGGAAGCTTGAGCAGCCAGCTTTGATGCTCAATAGCAAGTTGTGTCCCATCAACCACTCTTTCAGGTTCAAACCAGAGCAGAAATTTTGCGCCAGTTGCATGCACAGCTTCCGAAACCGGTTTTAAGCCATTCGGGAACCGTTGCTTATCAGGGCACCAGTTTCCCGTAATTTGCCAGATATCACCCCCTCCCTGATACCATCCTGCATCCATCCAATAAACGTCCGGGACTATATCATACTTTGTGAAACGGGCAATCTTTGCAAGTGCGAACGAATCGGAAAGACAACCGAAAAAACCATTACAAGGGGAAGGAGAATTCGGGCTTAGGCTGGCTGCAAGTGGTAGTTGGGCAGATGTGCTTCCTGTCTTATGCTTGATGACAAATTTTCTGAACTGATTATGACCAGTCATCGGCTCCCTACCCTCCCAGAATAATAGGCATACAGCAGGTGTTCTGATCTCTTCTTCAGGATAAAGAATCAATTTCATTTTTTCCATGCCAGCTGAGAGTGTAAGGGTGGTTTCTCCTGTCTGACAAATATTGGTATACCATTTACCTGTCCAGCCGATAGCGACAACAAAACCAGCCGAAAACGAACTCTTAATATTGAAAAACGGAAATGCAATATCGTCTGATGATCTTCCGCCGGGCGGGGTAAGGTAGATCGGTTCTCCTGTTTTCAAGGTATCTTCCTGAGGTTTAAAATCATCTTTCCCACCTTTACTGCCTCTTAAATGATGAAGGGTAAAATGCCCCTTACTGATTGTTTTAAATTCCTGGTCCACCACCTGAACATTCTGTAAAAGGGGCGTATTACCAGAAGAGCTATTTGAAAATCTCAATACCCACTCAACTGCCTGAAAGTCATTATAACAAGTAACAAAACACTTAACAACAAGGCCGCCCTGCTTTTCGGTATAGGTTAAGAGGGATTCGTTGACATTCGGGTCTGCCGATTTCAGCTTTTCCTCCCTATATTGCCAGTTTTTAATAAAACTATCGGAACTCTTTCCACCGTAAACAAATGAAAACGGCGGAATCTCACCTTTTGCAAAGTGCTTTTCGGCCCACTTATGCACATCAACAGTATTTAATAGGATAATCGTTTTTGACTGACAGTTTGCTGTAGGTTTAACTATAAATATGGCGATTAAAATGGATATCGCTATTCTTAGCTCAAAACTCCTGTTCGATCTTTTGTCAAATAGCTTCATTGTAGAATATTATTTTAATCGTTCTATATTATGTACATATTACCAGTCTTATTTGCCAGGGATCAACCGTTGGAACAACAAATTTCGGAAACAAGTTTTAAGTTAAAGTGTATATGAGACCAGAGCAGTCGCAGCCATTGCCCCCTGTCCGGTTCTTTTGAAGAAGTCTCGTCGATTGATACTCATTTTGCTTTCCACATTTTACTCCTTTCTTATTGACATATTACCAGTCTGATCTGCCATGGATCAACCTCAGGAATTACAAATTTCTGATACGGCCCATCAGCACCTGTCGATACAATGACCGTTTCCCTGCAATTCATATCGTAGATTTCAACCTCCTTCTTTGTCGTTCTTAACATCAGGATTACATTTTTTGCGGGATCGAATGAAGCATTGGTGAAAGCCAAGGCTATCTTTCCATTTTGTGGTTCACGAATCCAAAGGTTAACCTTTTGAAATGAAGCAATATAACCCGGAAGGGTATCTTTTGAAAGCCACCGAAAAACGGTTTTCATTTGGGAACTTTTGGAGAGGTTTTCCATGAACGTCCATGGGTAATAACCCGACACGCAAATGCGTCCGCCCAATTTATTTTCAAATACTCCCATTGTGCAGTCAGAAACTTCATTTCCCGTATAGTCAATTAAACCGGAGAGTACCTGTGCGTTCCGGTCCTTCATTCGAAGGGTATAAGCTGATGACTTCCAGAACGATTGCCGGTTATCCCGTTCGCGACCTCCAAATTCTCCATTAAGTGTATGGTTGGTCAGTTTTTCAATCCTATCTTTATTTTCTGATTTTACCACTTCAAAGCCTGTAAGCTCACCAAACCCCATGTCGTTCAGCTGCTGTAAAGCTTCCGCATCCATATATACACCGCCGGTAAGTAATTTTCTTATCTCATCCTTTGAAAGGGCAAAAACATTGTCTTTGCCAAGGATGGTTACCTGTGCATGTTTACCGGAGTAACAGGCAGGCAACCCAATGTTATAGAGGTCGTGCCCTACCAGCGGATTTCCCGAACTTAGCCAGTTTCCCTCTTCTAATTTTCCAGTAATATAACTGTCTTTATTCCAGAAAGTCTGGACTCCTTCAATGGCAGAACGCCCCAACGAATTGGCCATCAAATCAAAGAATGGCCGTGCTTCCTGCAACCTGGCCAGGAGCGGTTCATATTCATCAAGTGGTTCATCGTAAAAGGAAAGAACATTAAAAGCCGCACCTGTACATCCTGCCGCAATGTGAGAACAAGCTTCAAGCACTACACTGTTGGCTGCTTTTTTCAACCGCTGATACGGGAAGCTTTCAATCTCAGACTGAATGGAAACCACCTCCTGAGGCAACACGGAAACCTGCCTGCCAACATCGTGTGACTTTCCAACCAGTTCGCTGGTATTGATATCGTTGTAATAGCCTCCCCCGGGACGCCACATCACCGTTACATTGTTGGGGCCGGCAAGTATCCTGGCCCACTTGTCAAAATCATATCCCTCAAAAAAGCGGTCGCCTGTCATAAATCCCAGGGGCAAAACAGGATTAACTTCATGCACCGTTTTTTCAATCAGGACGAACAACCGGGAGATCGTATTCCGGTTATGTTGAAGCCAGGCTTCCCTAACTTTCAACTTATTATCGATGGCACCTTCATTCATTGCCTTTTCTAAACTTTTCCGTGTGTATCTTTCACCGGTCTCCTGCTCAAAAATCTTAAGACAATTGTCGCAGAAACAACCCATACCGATTGGCCCATGCCCCAACCGGACATCATCATCGATCCAGATATAATCAGGATTTGCAGAGGCAGTTAACTGATAAATATTCCGGATATATCCCCTCATGTTTTCGTCATTGGGACAAAATGAACCATGACTAACATCTCCGTTGATACCGGTCATATAAGTATAATTCCCTTTCAGTGAATTATCAAGGTTTTCGTTGTGATGACCGATGGTGGTCAGAATGTTGATCCCGGTTTTATATCCACGTTTTCGGGCTACTTCCATCCGTTCCTTTAAAATTGCAGCCCGCTGTCCGAAAACATCAAGGGGAATCGGGGCATGTGTCACCGAGTGGAAGAAGGTGATTTCATCTGTTGCACCTTTGTACTTGTCAAACAGATCGAAAAGCTCATTGCAACGTTTCTCCGAACTCCATTGCGCAACACCGATCCGGAAAGAGATATAGGCCTTTTCAATTTTGGTACCTGCAGAACTTACTGACTTTGCTGAACCTTTAGTTTTATTGGCCGCCTGATTGCAGCTAAACAGGAGGAATACTGAAACAATGACAATAATTTTGT
>CAYHQN010000215.1:0-4349 GCA_964358545.1 uncultured Tangfeifania sp.
ATTTACTTAAAATCTTAAGGACTTATGCATTACAAACATAGGGTCTCAGGGAGCATCAAGCATTCATCCCCTCGTCTCCTAGTCCCTCCGTCTCCTAGTCTCTCCGTCGTCCCCTTCTTCCCAGTCGTCCCCTTCTTCCTACTTCAGTCCCTCCGCTTCGCAAACAACCCTAAAGCCGATGCCTTTGATGTCGGAATACCACCAGATACTCTTGGGTTGCTGGGGATCTGTCTTCAGCCAGTTGGCAGTTTGGGTAAACTCCCTGGCCGCAGAACGCAACGCTCCGGCCTCAGAGTTGTAATTTCCACCCCTGACAACATGCTCCTCACCCGTTTCGGGCCCTTTGGGATCATTCACAACATTCCCTGTGGCCTTGTAAGCATCGGCATTGTACCAGTCGGAGCAGTATTCCGCAACATTACCGGCCATGTTTTTCAATCCGAAGGGGTTGGGTTTAACGAAGGAAGGTTCCTGTGTCTTCGATGAGGAGTTGAGCTGATACACCACATAACTGTTGATGCCGGTGGTATCCACGCCAAATATCTTGTTGCGCAATCCCTTGTTGATAAATCTTTTTGGATCGCCTTTGAAAAAATAGGCTGTTTCGCTTCCGCCCCTGCAGGCGTATTCCCATTCCGCCTCGGTTGGAAGCCGGTATTTCTTTCCAGTAACTTTTGAAAGCCACTGGCAATAAGTCTGAGCGCCATAATGGGTCATGGTGATGGCCGGGCGTGCACCGCTGCCCCATCCCTGATCCGGAATTCCAAAAGGTGGTGTCGGGCCGCTGATGGCATCGGGGTTATTGGCATTTTTTGCCATAACCGTAACCGGATCGAGGCGGCCTTCCGACATCGTGGAAGCATAAAATGCCCAGTATTCATCCCAGGTTATCTCATTTTCACCCATAAAAAACGAAGAAACCGTTACGGTACGCACCGGGCCTTCATCTTTGTTTCTCAATGGTTCGGACTCATCGCTACCCATTTTAAAAGTTCCGCCTTTGACGGGAATCATGTTGAAAGAGATAGCGGTATTCGGAACCTGTTCAGCGAATTTCGAAAAGGCGGTAACTGTAGCAGGTGCAGTAAAAATCTCTTTGGCACTGACAGCAACAGGTATTCCCTGCATCTTCTGGTGTTTGTAATTGGGATTGTAATGACCAACATACAGGTGGCAGTTGATGCATTGCAGGTTGAGTTTTTTTGCATTGTTCTCATAATAGAGGTGAGCTGTTCCGCCATCAGAGGATAGTCCTTTGGAGAAAAGGGTTTGGTGACATTTTATACAGGATTCGTTGTAGACGATCTTCACTGCATGTTCCAACTCTCTTTTAGCATGCCATTTAAAAGAGGCGCTGTCTTTTAAATAATATCCATATAGGTCACTCAATCCGGTTTTAGCCTTCACTGCTAAGTACTTAAAACTCCCTTTCGGGGGAAGGTGGCACTCCACACAGTGGATTTTAACTCCGCTTTTGTTGTAAAAATGTGTTGATTTTTTCCATGAATCGTCCGCCTGAGGGTGAATGTGACAGGAGGTACAATAGGTATCGGTGCCGGAGTAGCTTATGGCCTTTTCCCCTCCCCAAATCAGGAATATACCTATGACCAATCCCACCAAAAATATAAGTCCAATGACTTTTTTAGTCCTTTTTTTCGTCATGCTAGATGGTTGTGATGTTGAAAATTCGGTTTTACCGAAAAGCACCCAAAACTAAGAAATAAATGTGGCAAAAAGAGCGGGAAGTTGGCTATTTAGAACAATTATTGACTTGGGAATATCAAGGTTTATAAGCAATCAGGGTAAGTTGCGGAGGTATTTGAAAACCGTTGATTTTAAGTTTTTCCTTAAGGGCCCAACTTCTGGATTCAAAACTGTTTTTTTGGGGTAATTCGCCGGCCAACTCAACCATCTCGTCAATCTTGTGTGTAAATTGCCAGATCTTCTCTTTCGAGTTCAGCATTTCCGGCTCATTGTCAGAGATGAAAATTTTCTCTGGTTCGACATGTGCCTCCTGGAGAATGGCAAATATTTCTGCCCTCGTATAAATATTTCTGTGGTAACCTCCTTTGGCCCTGTCAATATCGGCTTTTAGGGCCTGAAATTCGAGGTGGGCCTCCTGGGCGGGGTTAAGTCCGTCGCAAATGGTCTCATTGATCAGGATCCTTCCTCCGGAAACCAGTACCCTCATCATTGCCTGAATTGCCTTAACAGGAAGTTCAATGCGTTGAAGGGCGTTGGAGATGGTCACAAAATCGAAATAGTTCTCTTCGAAGGGAAGCTTGCGAACAGTGCCCAAAACCAGGTCCACTTTGTATGGAAAGAGTTTATTTTTGGCGGTGGCCAGGCTCTCCTTGTTGGGTCCCAGTCCGGTGGCGGAATCAAAGGAAGCGACAGAGTCCAGAAAGAATCTCAGGAAATCGCCCTCTCCTGTGGAAACATCCAACAAATGGCCAACGCAGGCATTCTCCAGATAGGATCTTAGGTCGGTGAGCTGGTACATGAAAGTGAGCGGTTAAGGCTTCCGGTTATCTTACCTCAAAACTGGTGGTCCCGATGTTGTTTCCATCGGCAAAGATGTCGATGGTATACTGACCGGCAATCAAAGCTGCCTGTCCGGCATTGTCCCAATAAATACTTACCGGAAGATCATTCCCTTCATACTCAACTTCACGAACGGCAGAATAGGGGATATTCAATCCTTCAAATTTAAAGAGGTCCTTGTCAGATTTGGTAAGAAGAAGTTGATCCGGACGTTGGATGCGCAGGTAGATATTCTTGGCTCCTCTCTTGGCTGTCAGGTTTTTACTTAGCGTGAAGTCTACCTTGATACTCTCTATTTTGGAAACCTTGCTTTGTTCTTTCCCTTTTTTGTTGATTCCTGCAGCTTTCAGGTTGACCGCCTCCAAAGTGGCAGCCAAAGTAACCGTTTGTTCCAGTTTTTTCTTATCCTGTTCGAGTGACTGATTTTGCGTTTTGACCTCTGTTACCTCCTGCTTCACATTGCTGTTTTCGGTCATCAGCCGCTGATTTTTCTGGTTGAGGCTGTCGATCTGAATCACATAGTCGCGCATAATTTTACGCAGCGTGGTCATCTCCTCACGGTATTTCGAAATTTGCCTGAAGCTGGTACTCTTCACCTGCTCGATCTCAGTAAGCAACTCTTTTACTTTGGTCTGAGCGCTTTCGAACTGGATGTTCAGGTTGGTGTTGTTGCGTTTCAGCGAGTCATACCCCAAAACCATGCCGTTCAGTTCGGTTTCGATTGCGGCTTTTTCCTGCTTCAGCTGGGCTGTGACTTCGGCATGCTCACTGCGCTGCCAGAAAAGTATCACGACAACAATGATCAATAAAACGGCCAAAATAATGACCAGGGCATTTTTCCTGGGATCAGAGGGAACTTGGGCTCTTTCCTGGTTAATCATATGCGGTACTGTTGTTGATTTGAACTACAAAACTAAAAATATTTTACCCCCTTTCAAAAAAGATTATTGAGGGGGTGCATAATTGTAACCTGATTTTGCAGTTAGCGTAAAAAAATAGTGCCTAGAGTATTTAAAGTGCCTAGAGTGCCTAGAGTTAGGGACTCCGGACATTGTTTCAAGTAGCGAGTACTTTAGGCACTCTAGGCACTTTAAATACTTTAGGCACTTCCATATGAACCTGAAAGATATTCGTACAAACTATTCACGGGAGACGCTTTGTGAAAAGTCGCTGCGTGAGCCCTTTCCACTTTTTGAACAATGGATGGAGGAGGCCATCGAGGGCAAGGTTAACGAACCAACCGCCATGATGTTAAGTACTGTTTCCAAGGATCAAAAACCCTCCTCACGAGTCGTCCTGTTGAAACTCTTTACCAGGATGGGGTTTCATTTTTTTACCAATTACAACAGCCGGAAGGGGAGGGAGATTGAGGCAAACAGTCATGTTGCCCTCCTGTTTTTCTGGCCTGAACTGGAGCGTGAGGTCCGGATTGAAGGGGTGGCAAGTTACTCCTCACCGGAGATATCAGACCAATATTTCAGCGAGCGGCCTTACGAAAGCCAGATTAGCGCCATTGTATCGCGACAGAGTCAGCCGGTAAAGAACCGTGAAGTATTGGAAGATTTATGGAAAAATAAGGAGCTCTCGTCAAAAGGGACCAAACTGGTGCGGCCAACCGATTGGGGCGGTTACTTCGTACAACCCGAAAGGATTGAGTTCTGGCAGGGGCGCCCCAACCGCCTGCACGACAGGATCCTATTTGTCAGAAATGAAGAAGGGTGGGTGGTCTCACGGCTTGCGCCGTGAAATGAATTAAAAATTAAAAATTGAGTCCCGTCCGACAACCCGATTTTTCTCAACTGATT
>CAYHQN010000216.1:0-4305 GCA_964358545.1 uncultured Tangfeifania sp.
TGGATAATCCGGACTAAGCTGACCCCCCCGCGTCCGGAGATTCAGTAGTTTTTTTCGGGTTTTTCGCACATGTTTTGTGTGACAGTCCGGCAGATGCTGACCCCCTTTGAAGTTGCAAAATGGGTTGCAAAATCCGGAGCATCCTGACCCCCCTTTGATTGGCTGGCCAGGATGGAATCCGGAGCATGTTGACCCCCCTTTCCAATTTTCTCCACAGGTTTTGGTTCTTTAGTGGAAAATATTTCACTAAAACGACAATTGAATGGCCGGAAAACCAAGACCCATGAGTCAGATCAAACAATTATTACAGTTACACGAGCAGGGCAAAAGCATCAAGTTTATTGCCCGCAGTTTAGGGATCAGCAAGAATACGGTGAAAGCCTACCTTGCAAAAGTTGCTTCGTCCTCATTGGATGTCCAGGCTCTTTTGGCATTGGACGACCCGATTATGGAAGCCAGGTTCCATGCCGGAAACCCCGCCTATAAAGACGATCGTTTCGGGTATTTAAAGAGCAAACTGGACTATTATTCCAAAGAGCTTGGCCGACCTGGGGTAACCAGACAATTGCTCTGGGAAGAATACCGGAGTGATTACCCACTGGGATACGGCCACACCCAGTTTTGTTATCATTTGTCGCAACAACTTATTGCCCGCAAACCATCAATGGTATTGCAGCATTGTGCTGGAGAAAAACTCTTCATTGACTTTGCCGGCAAGAAACTATCCTATATCGACCTTGATACCGGAGAGATTGTTCCCTGCCAGGTATTTGTGGCTTGCCTGCCGTATTCCGATTACAGTTTTGCCATGCCTGTACGAAGCCAAAACATCGGCGATTTTCTGTACGCGCTGGGCTGTTGCCTTCAGGAACTTGGGGGTGTGCCACAAGTGCTGGTTCCCGACAACCTGAAGGCGGCCATTGTAAAAGCGAGCCGTTACGAACCAGATGTAAACCGGGCACTTGAAGACTTTGCCAATCATTACCACACCACTGTAATCCCTGCCAGAGCCCGAAAACCCAAAGACAAAGCGCTGGTCGAAAACCAGGTCAAACTGGTTTATTCCCGGGTATTTGCCAAGTTGCGTAACCAGCAGTTTCTCGGACTGGCTTCGCTGAATAAGGCCGTTCAGGAAAAAATCAGGGAACACAACCAGACCCGGATGCAACAAAAACCGTATTGCCGCGAAGAAAAGTTTCTGGCCGACGAAAAGCATTTGCTGCAACCATTGCCAGAACAGCTCTTCGAGTTAAAATACTACCGGGAGTTAAAAGTGGCCAAGAACAATCACGTCTATCTTGCACAGGATAAACATTATTACAGCGTTCCGTACACGTACATCGGTCAGGTGGCGAAAGTGATCTATACACGTTCAATGGTCCGTATTTATGCCAGGGGCGAGCAAATAGCTGTTCATGTACGCGATTACAAACCCGGCGGATATACCACCGATAAAGAGCATTTGTGTTCAGCACACCAGCATTACATGGACCGTAGTCCTGATTATTACATGAACAAAGCCAAATTGAAATCAGATGAACTTTACCACCTTATCGGGTTAATGTTTGAGCAAAACCGGCATCCGGAACAGTTGTACAAAACATGCGACGGACTGCTGAACCTGCAACGCAAAACCGACACAAAAGAGTTCCATAAAGCTTGCCTGATGGCCATCGAGCACCAAAACTACTCGTACCGGTTTATCCTGAATATCCTTGAAAACAAGATGACCGACCAGTCGGAAACAAAGCCGGAAAAACCACTTCCCAATCATGAAAATCTCCGAAAAAGAGAATATTACGCACAAACAACAATTAGTTTTTAACCTTTAATTTAAAACTGTTATGATGCAAATCGAATCACAATTGAGTCACCTGCGCCTGCACGGAATGAGCCGTAGCTGGCAAGCCTTGCTCGAAACCCGAAGGCAACACGAACTAACCTTTAGCGAAGGACTGGAACTTCTTTTACAGGCCGAACAGCAGGAACGGACAAACAACCGTTTTGAACGACTGAGAAAGAACGCCCGGTTCCGTTATCAGGCTTCTGTTGAAGAACTCCATTTGGATGCTTCCCGTGGAATGGATAAAGGATTGATCACTGGGCTGGCAACTGGTGAGTATCTTTCAAAAGGTGAATCTGTCTTAATCACTGGCGCCACTGGTTGTGGTAAAAGTTTTTTGGCTTCAGCACTGGGTCACCAGGCTTGTGCCCAAGGCTATAAAGTGGCTTGGTACAACCTTCAGAAACTGCTGCTGAAAACAAAGATCTCACGAATCGAAGGAACCATCTTCAAGTTCTTTGAAAGTCTGGCAAAGACTGATTTGCTGATCCTTGACGATTTTGGACTGACCCATCTGGAACAGCAACAACAACTGGATATGATGGAAATAATCGAAGACAGGCATGGAAAATCGTCAACTATCATTGCCAGTCAGTTGCCAGTAGCCAACTGGTATGATGTAATCGGTGAAGAAACCATTGCAGATGCAATCCTTGACCGAATAGTACATACTTCGTACAGAATTGAATTAAAAGGTGAAAGTTTAAGAAAAAAACGGTAAAATTGTCAGTCATTCAAGTTCTCTGAACCATAATCCTTGTGGGGGGTCAACATCACCGGACAAGGGGGGTCAGTATCGCCGGAATATCCACCACTCATCAACTTTGGCAATAAAGTATCCCGAAGTGCTGTGAGGGTGCGGATTTGAGTGTCATTATTTTCTTTTTTCAAATACAAATCAGTAATGGTTTTCCCAATTTGATTTTGTACTTCTATTGGTGGTATAATTATTTCGCAATCTTTAATAGTTTCCGTAGAAAGATTAACCTGAACTCCACTATTTGCTTTACTTTGAAGTGTACCAATGAATTCTGAATCTCGTAATTGTATGTATAGAAGATAATTATTTATCAATTTCTGATTCGATTTTAAGTATAATCTTGCAACACGTTGATTTAATATATATTTATCGTCCCTATCAATCATAGCTGGGACACCTAATATCACGACATTATCTTTCATATCTGTCATAGCCATGATGAGATCTCCCTTATTTAAAATCCATCGTTTGAGCTTTTCAGCTCTAGGAACGAAATCCTTTTTGGGATTTGTTCTTAATCCACCCCCTCTTTCAATATGCCCCATTTTAAGGACTTCAAGATGACCTACTTGGTATTCCATATAATCTCTACTACTAAAAGCATAACCATTTTGAACTTCTGCAATATTTCCTAATTTTTCAACTTCCCAATCCTCCTTCGCTTCCTCCACAAACCACTGCCTAAAAAGTGTTTCGGCCATAGCTTCTAAAGTGGCGTTTTGGCGGTGCAGCAGGTCTATTTTATCATCTAAACTGGAGAGGACGGAGGCAATGGCGCGTTGTTCGGGGAGTTGGGGAATGATAACATCTTCTAAGTGCAAGTGATTCCTGTTTATTCCAGGAACAGTGCTCTTGTCGCTATATTTTTCAAAATCAATAGAATGGAGAAAATAGAATATAAATTTTGGAAGATTGCCCTTAAAATCCGTGATGTAAAGAGCCGTGTTTAAAGGCCAGTATGGTTCATTAATATAGAATACCTTCCAATCGTTCCATATCGACCGGTTACAACCCAGGGTCCAACATGCTTAAATTCAGAATGAAAATCTGTAATCCCAGATGAAGAAACAATTGGATATTTTCCTTCTATTCTTTGAGAATTAGGTAGATCATATCCTCTTTTGAAATTTAAGATTTCCCCAAGTTTATATTCTTTCCACTCACTCATTGATTTTGATCTTTAGGAGGTTTCAATCCTTTAGGTTGCGCCGGCAATTTAGGATTGGCTTTTTCAATTTTCTTAATGCTGTCGGCTGCCGGCAGGTTTTCGGGCATGGTACCTCCCAGTTCTTGAATGGTTTTGCGTACCTTTTTGCCTACTTCGTAGTGAGTTTGGTTGGCTTTGGTCTTGCCTTTAATGTTTTCGCGGCGTACTTTTTCTTCGGTTTGGGTGGCACGGAAAAGGTTGGCAGCCAGCTCGGTGCTTCCCATGTGGTCGAGTATTTGCTGGCTTTTCTTCAATCCTTTGCGTTGGTGAATGGCCTTGGCATCGAGGCCGCCATAAAGTCCCATGTAACCATGATTTTGAAAAATGGCGTAATCAACAGGCTCAATAACTCCGGCATCTTTTGCCGCTGCTGCCAGCTGGGTATTGTGTTTGGCCATTTCGTCGCGGAGAAACAATCGTTTTTCGTCTTCGTTACTCAAACGGTTGTATTCGTCCATATGCCGTATTTCCTGTAAGCGGGTTTGTACCGCTAAA
>CAYHQN010000217.1:0-4301 GCA_964358545.1 uncultured Tangfeifania sp.
AATCGTTCGGCATAATGGGGTATCCGAAGCATCCACTGTTTCAGGAAACGGCGTTCCACCTCTTTGGTGCCGCACTTTTCGTGCGAACCGTCGTTCAGGACCTCTTCGTTTGCACAGACGGTTTTGCAGGTACGGCAATACCACACCTGGGCTTCCCCATAATAAGCAAGGCGTTTCTGATCGACATATTCCCTGACAGCTTTCTTGCCGGCATTGGAAATCCCTTCAGGTATGGTCAGTTCGTTGATGTGTTTCCCTTTCCCAGCTATGGCATCAAACCAGGTGTTGTACAATTTGGTAAAGATCCATTGCGTCCATTTAAAATAGGAGGGATCAGTGGTATTTATTTCACGGTCCCAGTCATAACTCAGACCGAGCGACTGAATTTGACGTCTGAAATTGTCGCAATTTTTTTGGGTGGTTTCGGCAGGATGTGTACCCGTTTGGATGGCATATTGCTCAGCAGGCAAGCCAAACGCATCCCAGCCCATCGGGTGAAGAACGTTGAAACCTTTGCTGCGCTTGTACCGGCAAACGATATCGGTGGCGGTGTATCCTTCAGGATGTCCTACATGCAGTCCTGCACCCGAAGGATAGGGAAACATATCGAGACAGTAAAATTTTGGTTTTGAAAAATCGTCTATTGTCTTGAAACTATTGTTATCAGCCCAGTACTGCTGCCATTTGGCTTCAATCTCTTTGAAGTTATAATCCATCGGGTTTTGAACAAATTGTGCGTAAAAGTTTGGTGCAAAATTAAGATTAATATCCTAAATTTATAAATTGTCCGTATCTTTGTAAAAACAGTTTCCCATGTCAACAATCGTCATTAAACCTAAAAATAAGGAGGAAGAGGCTTTGCTAACTAAATTGCTGAATAAGATGAATGTTGATGCCCATCTCGTTCATGAGCCGTTCCCAAATTACGATACTATTACCGCAATTCAGGATGTTGAATCAGGAAAGGGTACCAAAGCAGCAAACTCAGCAGATCTTTTCAATAAACTCGGAATTTAATCTATCTAATGATGATAATCTTTCACGATGCATCAATTAGTATTTACCAACCGTTTTAAAAAAGACACCAAGCTTTTACAGAAAAGAGGTTTTGCCATGGAACTCCTGAAGAGTGCAATTATCTCTTTGGAAAAAGATGGTGTTCTTAGTCATTCTTTTCGCCCGCACAAATTATCTGGGATTTACATCGGTTATTGGGAAGCTCATTTAAGGCCGGATTGGATAATTATCTGGAAATTATTCGATGAAAGTAATGAAATATGGCTTGTAAGAACCGGTACTCATTCTGATCTCTTTAGCTAAAATAAGGATTCGTCGCCTTTCATTAAAAATTAAACTTAGTTTTTAAACTTATCTTTTGAAGAACCATCCTGCTAGCCCAAGTTTGAAATATTTAAAAACTTCACTAAAAACCACTCCTTTCGCTTTCAGTTTGAAATCAAAATCCAATTAATCCCGGCATAATCCAATAAATCCAAATCCGGGACTAATAGTTTGATTCTCTAAGAATTAATGACATAATTCACATTCTTCAAAGAATATCGGAAGCAAAATTCAATTACTTTTGGATGTTGATTTTTCTAAACAAAACATCTAAAAAAATTAATCATGAACGCCGGAATCGATAAATTTATGGAGGAGCTGAAATCCCGTACACCGGGCGAAAATGAGTTCCACCAGGCAGTAAGGGAGGTTATAGAGACAGTTTGGGATGTGTACGATGCCAATCCAAGATACAAACAGGCCAAAATATTGGAGCGCATGGTTGAACCTGAGCGGTCCATCATGTTCCGCGTACCCTGGATGAACGATCTGGGAGAAGTTGAGATCAACAGAGGATACAGGATAGAGTTTAACAGTACTTTGGGCCCTTACAAAGGTGGGTTAAGATTCCACAAGAGTGTCAATCTGAGCATTTTGAAGTTTCTTGGTTTTGAACAGACCTTCAAAAACAGTCTTACTACCCTTCCCATGGGAGGCGGTAAAGGCGGCTCTGATTTTAGCGCCAAAGGAAGAAGCGACAACGAAATCATGCGTTTTTGCCAATCGTTTATGACAGAACTTTTTCGCCATATCGGACCGAATACAGATGTTCCGGCCGGGGATATCGGTGTAGGGGGCCGCGAAATCGGTTATCTGTTTGGACAATACAAACGGATCCGTAATGAGTTTACAGGAGTGTTGACAGGCAAAGGCCTGGGCTGGGGCGGATCGCTCATTCGTCCGGAAGCGACCGGGTTTGGCGCCGTCTATTTCGTTCAGCACATGCTCAAAGATATGGGAAAGGAGCTGAAGGGAAAAACTGTCTCTGTTTCCGGTTTCGGTAATGTTGCCTGGGGTGCCATTACAAAAATCGATGAACTTGGCGGTAAAGTTGTGACCATCTCAGGACCAGATGGATACATCTATGATCCTTCCGGGGTATCCGGACGCAAAATTGATTACTTGCTCGATCTTCGTGCGACAAACAATGATGTTGTTGCCCCTTACGCCGGGGAGTTCGGCTGTCATTTCTTCCCCAATGCAAAACCCTGGGAGCAAAAAGTAGATATCGCACTGCCTTGTGCATGTGAAAACGAACTTGATGAAGCCGATGCCAGAAAACTGGTTGCCAATGGCTGCTTCCTGATTGGTGAAGTCTCCAACATGGGGTGTACTGCCGGAGCAGTCAACTACTTCCTTGACAATAAAATTCATTATGCTCCCGGGAAAGCAGTGAACGCAGGTGGTGTTGCAGTTTCCGGACTGGAAATGTCGCAAAACAGCATGCGTTACAACTGGACCAAAGAGGAGGTCGATAAACGGCTTCACCTAATCATGCACGACATCCACGAAACCTGCCAAAAATTTGGCCGTGACGGTGATTACATAAACTACGTAAAAGGTGCCAATGTAGGAGGTTTCGTAAAGGTGGCGGATGCGATGCTGGCACAGGGGCTGGTATAGAGTTATAACTTAGATATAACATTCCCTTAACCTAACTGATAGTCAGCTTGGTTACCTTTGTATAAAATTTGAGATATGTTTGTTGACAGCCATTCGCACATCTATTCAGCTGATTTCAGTCTCGACAGGGATGAGGTAATCACCCGTGCACTGGAGGCTGGAGTCGAACGAATCGTCTTACCAAACATTGACAGCTCTTCCATCAAACCACTGATGGACCTGACAGATACCATACCCGGACTATTTTTCCCATTGGTAGGTCTTCACCCCACTTCGGTCAAGGAAGATTTCCGCAAGGAGTTACAGATTTTGGAGTATTGGCTTGGAAAGAGAAAATTTTACGGCATTGGAGAAATAGGCATTGATCTTTTCTGGGATAAATCATTTCTGGAAGAGCAGATTGAGGCCTTTACAACGCAAATTGCCTGGGCCAAAAGCAGAAATTTCCCAATAGTTATCCATGTCAGGGAATCCTTTAATGAAGTGATGGAACAACTCAGAAAAGTCTATACGCCAGAATTAAAAGGGGTTTTTCACAGTTTCACGGGTAATATTGAACAGGCCGAAGAGATAATTGAACTGGGATTTAAAATTGGGGTCAATGGTATCATCACCTTTAAGAATTCGGATCTTGGAGAGACCATTCAAAAGATTGATACTTCTCATCTGCTGATTGAAACCGACTCTCCCTGGCTTGCACCTGTTCCCCACAGGGGCAAACGAAATGAATGTTCCTACGTCGTTACCATCGCCGCGAAAATTGCACAGCTCCACGATACCTCCATCGAAAATATTGCCACCATCACTTCGAAGAACGCGAAAGAGTTGTTTGGATTCTAGAGGAAGTTATGAGAGATGAGTTATGAGTTATGACGCATCATGAGAATTTTTAGGAGGTTTAGATTTTGATTTTGAAGTAATAATCGCACTTCTGATCATTTTAAGTAGTTCACTGGCATCGGTATGATAGCTAACAAATTCACTCTCTGCCAAATAATTAGTTTGAACAAGTAACTCAAGCCAATAGAGAGACTCATCGCATTCTTTTTGTGCAATGGCAAGTTTGTGTTCGAAATCGGCTTTACTTTCTGCATTTTGAGCCTCACGAACCATAGCCCCAACAGATGTTCCACTCCTTAACAATTGTTTGCTTAATACAAACTCCTTTTTGCTTTGCCTAAGAACCGGGTACAATCGAACCATTTTAATTGCAAAAGAAAAACTCTTTTCTTTAATGATAAATTTGCTCATGATTTTATGAATTAGGTTTATTCTTACTTACAATATCAGGACTCCTGACCTCGTTCAACAAAAATAAAGGTTTTTGAGCATAGTAT
>CAYHQN010000218.1:0-4087 GCA_964358545.1 uncultured Tangfeifania sp.
CATATAACAAAATAAACCGTCTCTTTTTTCAATTTGGTAAAGTAGAATTAGGGACGAGTTTAATTTTCAATTCTTTTTTTGAGTCAATTTCTACTTTTTGAGATTTGTACCCGTTGGCGCTAAATACTATTTGTTTGGCCGTTTCGGGAACATAGATTATAAAGTTTCCCTGTTGGTCAGTCAAAGTGCCCGTAGTAGTTCCTGATATCATTACAAAACCCATTTGAACAGGTTTGTCCGTTTCTGAATCAACGACTATTCCTTTTACTTCTACAGTTTTGGCTGGTTTTTTTTGTGCCTCCTGAGTTTGGTTTTGCGGAATTTCCTTTCCCTGACTGGTTTGCGAATAAGAAGTAAATACGAACGAAATATAAAATACCGTCAAAATAATTTTAATTTTCATAATTAGTAGATTTTTAAGTTTTATTCTGGGTTTCTATCTTAAACATATCTTCGTTTAAATCCATATTTATTTTAATTTCTCGGATAAAGATTTCTTTTTTGTCGTAAGTTCCGTCCAGCATTTGTTCGGTTCGAATTCGTTTAAATGGAATAGAAATGCCTTCTACTTTTTTATATTTCTGAAATTCAACGTTTCGGCATTTTCCCCCATTATTACATAAATCTTCATCAAAACTCAGGTAGGAAATCAAATAAGTCTTTTTGTTAATGTAATAGTAAAATGTGTCATATTCTGATTTTATCAATTGCAGCTTGTAAAGGTGGTTGTTGTTAATAACGGCATCATCTAGTTTATTCAGTTGAAAACCTTTTTCCTTCCAGTTGTGCAGAAATCCTTCAGGATCAATCTCTTGATCGATTTGTTGTCTGTCACTTTTTATTGGAATCCAGTTTTCGGTAATCATTCCATTTTGATTAAGCCAATAATTTCCATTGTAGAAGCAGGATGCGAGATTTCTTGAGTTACTTGATATTTGCAGAAAGTAAGCTTTTCCTTTTTTTACTGTGAGTTTGAATTGAGGTTTTAAAAGTCCAGCAGGTATATTACTACCCATTTTTTCTAAAAATCGATTGTAATAGTATCCATTATACTGAATGGTTTGAACCTCTTTAAGATATTCCATTCCTACAGCCTCGAAATGTTTTTCAAGGATTTGTTCAAGACTTTGCCCAATCACACTATTTAAAGTGAGAAGCAGCAGAAAATTAATGCAGATAGCGTGTTTTAGAAGTTTTTTCATATCAGTCATTTAGTCAAAAGTCAAGACTATTTACACCAGCACTTCACCCATCTGCTTCTTCACCTCTTCGGTAATCACCTGCCCATCGAACAGGTTGACAACGCGGTGGGCAAATTCTGAGTCATGCATGGAGTGTGTCACCATCACGATGGTGGTCCCTTCCCGGTTAAGTTCAGTCAAAAGGTTCATCACTTCCAGTCCGTTTTTCGAGTCGAGGTTACCGGTAGGCTCATCCGCCAGGATCAGTTTCGGATTGGCAACCACGGCACGCGCGATGGCCACACGCTGCTGTTGGCCTCCGGATAATTGCTGCGGAAAATGTTTCCTCCGGTGACTGATTTTCATCCGCTCCAGTACTTTCTCGACCATCTCCTTGCGCTCTTTTGCACTCAGCTTCAGGTAAATCAGAGGAAGCTCCACGTTTTCATAGACATTGAGCTCGTCTATCAGGTTGAAACTTTGGAATACGAAGCCAATATTGCCTTTGCGGAGCAAAGTCCGGTTGCGTTCCTTAAAACCGCCGACTTCGTGGCCATCGAAATAGTACTCGCCGGAGGTGGGGTTATCCAACAAGCCGATGATGTTCAGCAAAGTTGATTTGCCGCAACCCGAAGGTCCCATGATGGCCACAAATTCACCCTTTTGAATATGCAGGCTCACGTCATTCAATGCACTGGTTTCTATCTCTTCGGTCCGAAAAACTTTGTTTAGATTTACTGTTTTTATCATGATACTAGAATTGCACAGAGGATAGGGCAGAGGGCATAGACCACTGGTGTCCCAAACTCTGATTTATTAATATTTAAGTTTATTTGTCTAATATACTACAAGTTACAAATTATATAATCAATTCTGCAAATCTTCATTCCTGCACACTGTGCTGGTATTTGTTCCTTCCGTCCGAAATAATTTTATCGACTATTTTCAAAATGCTACCGCGGACGGTGATCTCTGTGGCATTCCTTTAC
Source organism: uncultured Tangfeifania sp. (assembly GCA_964358545.1). Lineage (GTDB taxonomy): Bacteria > Bacteroidota > Bacteroidia > Bacteroidales > Prolixibacteraceae > CAINVV01. The sequence continues at coordinate 2,171 of CAYHQN010000218.1, forward strand.
CCGGGATTCCGCTGCGCTCCATCCCGGGCTACAAAATTGGTCGTCCCTGACGGGACTTAAAACCGGGAGTCGCTCTCGCCCCCTCACCCCTTCTCCCAATTTCATAATCCTATGTCTCTGTGTCCCCCTCGTCCTAGTCGTCCCCTTCATCCTAGTCATCCCAGTCTCCCCTTCCTTTCTCCATTTTCCTGACTCTTTCTGAACCACTCGCCCAGTCTCCCTGTCCACGAGTCTCCCCCTCTTTTTTCCCGTTCTGCTATTTCATCACAATCCGCTCGTTCGTCCCGAACATCTCGTACCCTGAAGTGATCACTTTTTCGCCGGCTTTCAGCCCTTCAAGTACTTCATAATACTGTGGGTTCTGCTTGCCTATTTTGATTGGTCGTTTGATTGCTTCGGTTCCTGCAGCATTCAGTACAAAAATCCATTGACCGCCGGTACTCTGGAAAAAGCCTCCGCGCGGGATTATCAAAGCCTTTTGGGACTCGCCCAACTCAAGTTTGACATGGTAGGTCTGGCCGGTCCTTACATTTTCAGGTTTCGGTCCTTCAAAGACCAGATCAATTTTAAACTGCCCCTCGCGTACATCGGGATAGACCTTTTTCACTGCAAGTTTGAAATTGGCGCCGTTGCGTTCAAGCGAAGCAGAGAGTCCCCGAACCACCCTGTCGATGTAATGTTCGTCGATTTTGGCGTTTACCTTGAAATTGTCAAGCACATTGATTTGACCAATGCGTTGGCCACCATTGATCGATTGCCCTATTTCGGCATCCAGCATGCCCAGTTGACCGTCAACAGGAGCTTTTACATTCAGGTCGCCCAGCCGTTCGTGAACCAGATCAAGCATTTGACGCATCTTCCCGAGGTCCCTTTCGAGGGTAATCATAGAAGTAGTCCGGAGCAAGGAATCATTTCTTACTTTCAGCTTATTGATGGTCAGTAGATTGACTTCGTATTCGTAATCTTCTTTCGACTGAAGATAATCCTCCTTCGAAATGAGCGCCTCTTTGTATAGTGTTTCGTACTGATTAAAGGTCCGTTTTTTACGGATAACCTTGAATTCACTGTCCAGAATATTCCGTTTTGACTGGATCAATTCCGACTCGAAACTGATCCGGGTACTGCGCAGGTAGTTCTCTTTTTCGGCGAGTGCCGCTTCGCTGTTCAGGATGGTTTGGTACAGCTGGCGATTTCCCAGACGCAGGATAACATCCCCTTTTTTTACCATAGCTCCCTCTTCTATCATTCGTTCTTCAACTGTTCCGCCTTCGACCGCATCCAGAAAAATGGTTGTGATCGGCTCCACCTGACCAATAACCGTGATGTAATCGTTGAATATTCCATCTTCCACATTTCCAATGGTCAGTTGATCCTTTTCCGCACGGAAAACTGAAGTATGATCTCCAAAAACCAATTTAAAAATCAAGAAAGCTATCAGCAAAACCCCTGCTCCCCAGAAAATATGTTTCTTCTGAATGCCCTTCTTCTTTTCAATAACTCTATCCATTCCCATGATGATCCTATTTACAATACATTAGACAATTTTCGATTTTGGAATTTCGATTTTGGATTGCGTCCTAATCTTAATTTCCTTTTCACCAATGGCTATTCAATATTTTTTATTCATTATTCCTTTTTATTCTTTCACTCCTTCCGTCCGGAACGATCTGTACCGCATTTTTCAATTCGCTACCGCGGACGGTGTACTTCCGGCTTTCGTTTACCCGGGGTTCCGCTGCGCTCTACCCCGGGTTACAAAATTGGTCGTCCCTGATGGGACTTAAAACCGGGAGTCGATCTCGCCCCCTCTCCCCGTCCCCAAGTCTCCCCGTCTTTTCCCCAGTCCTCCGTCTCCGTTTCCCCGTTTCCCCGTTTCTCTCTCAACTACTCGCCCCGTCTCCCAGTCTCTACCTCTTT
>CAYHQN010000219.1:0-4063 GCA_964358545.1 uncultured Tangfeifania sp.
TGAAATGTTTGAAATGTTTGAAATGTTTGAAATGTTTGAAATGTTTGAAATGTTTCAACCCTATAAACCCTTCAAACTTTTCAAACATTTCAAACATTTCAAACCCTTCAAACAATATTGGCCTAAACTAGTTTCAGTGTAAAAAAGAAAGTACTTCCCTTGTTCTCAGTACTTTCAACCCATATCTTTCCCTCTTGTCGTTCGATAATTTCTTTACATATCAGAAGTCCAAGTCCGGAACTGGATTCACCGGCTGTCCCTTTTCTGCTCACCTGTTCGTTCAGCTTAAAAAGTTTGAATTTTATATCATCGTTCATTCCAATACCGGTATCGGTTATGGATATGACAATTTCATTTTCGTTCAGAGGTTTGACTTTTATCACAACAGATCCCTGGGCATTGGTAAATTTCAGGGCGTTGGATATTAGGTTTCTGAAAATTGTTTCGGTCATCCTGATATCACAGCTTATGCTGTAGGTTTGTTCGACATCAAGTTCCAGGGTAATGTTTTTACGGCGGGCGGATTCATGGAATGGTTCCATACATCTCAAGATAAGACTTCGTAGTGAGGTTGGCTCAGGGTGGCATACCGTATTCCCTCTGCGCAAAATCGACCATTCCAATAGATTTTCCAAAAGTTGGTACAGGTTGGAAGCCGATAGGAACAAAGATTTTGATATTTCCTCTATTTCAGACATCGTCATGTTGTTGATATCTTCCGACATCACCTCTGTCAATCCCAGGAAAGAGCTTAAGGGGCTTCGCAGATCGTGCGCAAGAATGGCAAAGAACTTATCCTTTTCAGCATTGCTTTGCAAAAGTTGTTCGTTCTGCAATTTAATACGCTGCTCACTTTCCATCAAGGCATCCTCCGAAGTTTTTGTTTTGGTAATGTTGTTGACAGTTGTAATGAAATTAAGCGGAAGGCCGCTTGCATCCCTGTGCAGGAAGGTATGGATATCTGCCCATATGATGGAACCGTTTTTGTGGAGATATCTTTTCTCCCAACGGACCGATTTTTCTCCGCCAGCGAGAATACTGTCTATTACCGCATGGTTGTAAGAAATGTCATCGGGATGCGTGTATTCGTCCCATTGTTTATCAACCAGTTCCTCCTTTGAGTATCCAAGCATCTCACAGAATGCAGCATTGGGATGAAGTCTGTTATCCAACGAAGTGATGGACATCCCTACAACCGAATGTTCGAAGAGGTTCCTGAAAATTTCATCTCCGTTGATATAGTCCGGAATAACCATTGTATATGATAGAATTATATTTCCCAATTATTTTTTTGGCAGTGAAACATTAAATATTGTCCCCTGTCCTTTACTTGAACTCAATTTTATCTTTCCGCCGAGAAGGGTGACGATTCCCTTCACGATAGAGAGCCCTAAACCACTTCCCTCATAGAGTCTTGTCGAAGAAAAATCTTCCTGCATAAATGAGTCGAAGATCGATTCCTGTACATTCTCTGCGATTCCGATTCCGGTATCCTGCACCGTCAAGGTCAAATACTCCTCTTCCGTTTTCAATCCAACGACTATAGATCCCCTTTCAGTAAATTTCAATGCATTACCAACAAGATGGTTTAATATTTTATGAATCAATTCAGGATCGGAATAGATTGTCGTTTGTTTGAGTTTAACAGGGATTTCCGCGATAATCGAGAGATTTTTAGCATTGCAATGTTGCTCATATTCAAAAACTATCTCTTCAATTTTTTGCGCCAGGTTGAAATGCTTTGGATTAATCTCCTGGTTGCCAGTAACAATTAATGAAATATCAAGATAGTCATCGATGGTGTTGATCAACCTCTCACTGCTCTCCTGAACAACTGTTAGGAACCTGTTTTTTTCTTCGAGCGACAACTGTTCATTGGCAATGATCTCGCCAAAACCGATGATTCCATTCAAAGGAGTTCTTATTTCATGGGAAATGTTGTTCATGAATGCTGTTTTCAGTCTGTTGCTGGCTTCGGCCTTAATACGGGCTTCGACCAGGGATAGCCCTATGGTGATCTTTTCCTGCAAATTGGCAAGCATTCCGGTGAAAATTTTGAGTGAAGAGATGTCTGAATCACTCCATTTTCTGTTCACACTTATCGTGCTAAATCCAACAAATCCCAAACAGTTTTTTTGGGAAATCATTGGAATAGTGATAATTGATTTGACCTCGGAGGAGTTTACAAAGAGATGGATCTTATTTTCAGGTTCAAGTTTTGTGAGATTTTTGATAACGGTTGGCTCACCACTCTTGTGCTTTTCTACCCAATCTGAAACAAGTGAAGTTGAAATATTCGCACGGTTCTGGATGAGCGGTTCGACATTCTGATTGCACCACTCATGGGTGTTTATCATGGTTTCATCGTCAAAATTGTACCTGAAAATATAGGCACGATCAACGCCAATATATTCTCCAACTTGACGCAGCGAGTCGTTTATAACTTCATCGGATTCCGATTCAGCGATGTAGATAAAACGTGAAGCCAGGTTCATCAGGATTTTTTGAAAACCCGACTGATACAGAAGATCGTGTTTCATTTCGAAAGATTCAGACACATCGCGGATAATAGCCAGAACATGTGATTCGTCCAATCTGGAAAGTCTTACTTCGTAGTGTTTAATAGTATCCACAAAATTCATTTCAAATTGATGTGTGATCAATTCGCTGGAATGAAAACAGTTATCCAATAATTTTCTAAGCTCAACAGTCTCTTCAGGGTCAAAAAGATGTTCAATGGAGGAGCCAACAACCTCCTCTTTTGTTAAGAAAAGTTGATCACTACTGGAGGAAAAGAAATCAGTGAAAATGCCCTTGATATTGATAACGAGCATGATATCCGGCATGGCCTGTATGATGGCATCCAATTTTGAGACTGTGAAATTTCGTTCCCTCTCGGTGTTGACCATATCGGATACATCTTTGATGACTACCAGTTTCCCGTGCCCAATTTTGTTGGAATTTTCCAGTTCAAGAATCTGAATATCATAGAAATAAGATATTCCTCCTTCGAAATGATGTGATTCCAGTTTACCTGATTGGTTGTTCTGGATGAATCGCATTATTTCAGGCCAATGCCCGAGAAGTTGCGGAATCTCTTTCCCCAGGTCACTATTCGTCAGGCTGAATTGCTGTGAGGCAGCGAAATTGAAATCAATCAGCCGATAATTAAGGTCAAAAACGAGTACACGGTCCTGAATTTTTTCGAACAATTTTGTTCTGGCAATCGGAACCAGCTCAAAAAGTTTAAAACGCGCTAAGGCGAAATAGGTAACAATCCCTGTTAGGGTAAAGGTGAACGATACCGGATCTATGCCAAAGGGAACAAGGTGTAACTGGTAGGCAAGATACCCCACGAATGGGAAAATAGTGGCCAGTAACAAAAAAACAACTTGCCGCCTGTAGACATGAGCAGCATTCTTCAACATTTTACCAAGTATGAACAAGGCGAGCAACATGGAAAGAACCGTGTAAATCTGATGGATATAGTACCAGACTGCCGGACTGAAGGAGAAAGCAGGGAATGGTCCATCAACGTGTACCTCTTCACTTTTGTAAAAGAGATGATGGTATCTGTTGGTAAATACCAACGCCATGGTAATAATTGGAATAGAGAACAGAATAATCTTATTTCTTATGGTTAGCCAATTGTTCCTTCCTGAAAAGTGGAGGGCAAACATCAGGTAGAAAGTGGACAGGAATGGAATGCCAAAATATTCAAGATGGTAAAACAAGCTGATCTCCGGAAGGGTTCTGAAGGAGATCTCAAAGGAGTAAAAGAAGGAATAAATTGCATTGGATACAAAAAGCAGAACGACATACTTTGTTTGAGCAGAATAGTATTTGTTCCATAACAAAAATGCCAATATCGTCATTATCAAGAAGGACGATATCGAGATAAGCGCAAAAGGGTTTAAGTAAAAGGTCGACTCAGGCATCTTCAGTTTGTGTCAAATAAGTCTGTTAAAATACAAAAAATCTAAATATCTGTAATTTTAGTTCCAAGTAGTCAGCGATTCAGCGAGAACATTATTTTGGTGTTTGTAACAATGGGTGATTGACA
>CAYHQN010000220.1:0-4029 GCA_964358545.1 uncultured Tangfeifania sp.
TGTCAATGACCAGAACGGTCTTGTCTCCCGACCAGCAGGTGACAAACAGCAGGTTCCCAAATTGCACCATCTCCTCGGTCGAAGGGTGCGAAGGGCAGGGGATTGATCCGGTTATAAGGTTGGTCGTTGGATCCACAATGGAAATTTTCCCCGCATACAGGTCTGTTACATAGGCCTTTTGGTCGTTAATGAAATGGATAAACCTGGGTGAGGTCAATCCGGTTATTTTTCCAATATATTTTCCGTTTGAGACATCCATCACATAGATTTTTCCCGAATTATTGATCACAATATACCCTTTCGAATTCCAAATGGTCATCGATTCGGCCACATCTCCCAATGGCAATCCGTTTACTTTGTAGAAAAGATCGTTCTGAACCACTCTTTTCAAGGTATCGTACGAAGAGAGGGTTGCATTTCCATACATGAAGTTTCCTTCATTGACTATAAACATAGCTCCTGAAGCAATCTGAACGTTTTCCTGCTGCCGGTGTTCCCTGATCCAGGCATCATCTTTCATGCAGCCGGCGAAGAGGCTGAACAGCAGTAAAAGAGATAAACTCCTGAGCGTCATATTTCGTGGTTTAGAAATCATAGCGCAAGACAAGTTGGTAGTTTCTTCCGGGCATTGGTCGCTGGAGTACAGTCCGGTAATCTTCATCGAAGATATTCAGTACTTTGCACTCGGCTGTCAATCTGTTTTTCGTAAAAGGAATTGTAATTCCGACCAGAAGATTGTTCATGAAATAAGGATAAAGGTAATCAGAGACAGTATCTTCACTGTTGGCAGTGGTGGTGTACCTTTTGCTGTAATAATTCCACATCCAGTCAACATGGAAACAAGACCAGGAGAGATTGACGTTTACATTGGCTGAATTTTCAGGGATATAGGGCAGTTGTTTGCCGTATGCCGGACTATTCTCCGAGAGATTGACCGATTTGGTATACGCGTAATTTCCTTTTACAGTATACCGCAATGACTTGTATTGCCCGTTCCATGCCATATTCGCCTCTATACCGCGGCTAATAACCTTTTCAATGTTAAACGGCTCCCAGTAGCCCTGAAAAGTAGGTAGCCAGATGATCCAGTCACTGACATTTGAACGATAAACTGAAATTCCGGTGTGAAGCCTGCTATTTCCAAAGATAAACTCATCGACAACCCCAAAATCGAGCAGGTTTTCTTTTTCAGATCTTAACAGTGGATTTCCTCCCGGAAGGTAATAAAGATCGTTGAGAGTAGGGGAATGGATGTTTTGCGCTGCGGAGCCTGAAAAAACGAGTGATTTCACAGGGTCAGGCCGATAATTAATCCTAAGCAGCGGCAGTAATCCTTTGTGGGCGAAATCAATTATTTCCTCCCGGATCATCACAACAGCATTCCAGTTGGGACTAAACTGTTTTTCAATCCTGGCATAGAGGGAATTTTCAAATCTGCTCTTGTCATATCCTGACAGATTGGCGGTTGTCTTTGAATTTTCATTGAGAACATGGTGCAAACTGGCATGGAGGCCTGCTTCAATGGCAAGCTTTTCGTCTAATTGATACCGGTAACTTAATTTGTTGACAAAGGAGGTAATTTTGGAATCGGCATCAATAACAACCTGATCAGGAGCCCCGCTAACCTTGTTTTCAAGCCTATAAGCGGAGTTTTGAATGTTCAGGGCAGAGAGCACAGATAACCGGCCCTTTGAGCCATAATGCTTCCATTCTGCCACCGAACGAAGGGCATTTTCCGTTTGCCTGTTGATATTCGCCTGCTCATTGCTTTCATTGGTAAGCAGTTGCGGTATACTCCGTTCATTGTGCTGCAACCAACTCCTGACAGACAATGAATTGTTCGAACCAGTTTGAAAGTATAACTCCTGCAGAAACCCATAATTAAGGTAATCGGCATTTTTATTGGTCGCAGTGGGATAAATGTATTGATTGGTTTGCGGATCAATCGTCGCATTCAACTTGTTCACGAAAGGAAAGTCATTCCGGGATGAGTTGTAATAAAATGCGCTTTTGGACTGAACTTTTCTGTTTCCAATGCTGAGCTGGGCATACTCATCTAAAGTTTTATAGCTTCCATAACTGCTTAAAAGCTTTCCCGATAGGGTATTGCCCCAGTTTGCCCTGTTGTCGAGACGAATGGTACCACCCAAAGCCCCGGCAGACTCAGTCATGGAAGATGATCCGTGAAGCACCATCACTTCATCCGTAAAATAGACAGGAATCAAAGAGAAATCGACCATTCCCAGCATGGGAGAGTTTAATTCCAGGCCATTCCAGCTTACTTTTGTGTGCGATGGGGCGGTGCCACGAAAGGAGGCTGTCGCCATCGCACCCCTTCCATACTCTTTGATAAAAATGGGGGTATTCTGGGAGAGAAGTTCTGAAAGCCTTACGGAGCTTGATCTGACGAGTGTTACTGAATCAACTTCCGACCTGGTTTCATTGAATTTGTTTGATACTTTTCTGCCAAGAATTTGAATTGTCTGCAATCGGAGGGTATCCTTCAGCGATTGTGCCCTCACCGCATCGCATGATTGAAGGATGATCAAGACCAAAACCAACTTGAGGGGCAAAAGTCTCATCAATAGCTTTTTTTGTCCAATAGGTGAATATCTGCCGCACCGCTTATTTCGGTGGATATTTCATTCAACCAGCCTGCAATTTGGAAGACTCCGCTTTGAACCATTATAAAATTAACTTTTGAAAGGTTGGCCGGCACTCCCGCAGCATCTACAGCTGAAGAAATATCAAAGAAATTAGCCTTCAGCTTGACGTTATAATCTTCATTGTCATAACATTCAGCATACCCGAACCTGAATAATCCGCTAACAGGCATCCAAAGCTGGACAGTGGGATCCTTCGAGGTGTTGGCGTATGCATCAGGTAATTTCTCACCGGAGAAGGTAACAGAGGTCTTATCGCCGTATCCGCCCCACCACCAGCTTCCGGTTCCAAATTGCGGAACGAGTGTGCCCTCTTTACCCAGGTTATCTTTCCAGGTTACGTAGCCGGAAGTTCCTGGCTTGTAATAGGTAACCTGATAATTATGAATAGTTTCCGGATTGTTGTATTCACTTCCCTTGAGTTCCAGCCATGGGCCGTCGTTCGGTAGGCCATCGTTGTTGGTATCAGCCATCACATACACTACACTTGGCTCAGAGCCAACCGAAGGCTGTGTGTATACTGCAATGTCAGGACCATTCGTATTGTTTACTGCATGATCAAACCCTGCGATGATATACCCTCCCCAACCTCCCAGGTAGGTAAATGATTTTCCATTGGTCCAGGGTTCACCAATAAAAGTATTGCATTTCTCATTGGAAGCGATGAGCGATGCGTGCTGACCAGGCCCATACTGGTAATCGAATACTTTGGCAATATAGGGCGACTGGTTGGTTGTTTGAACCAATTCATCGGTGGTTGTCAACTTATCTGAACATGCAGAAATAGAGAATATTAGGATCAATACGGCCAATTTTGAGAAGAGATAATCCGTCCATTCAAACGATTGACCTGAAAATCGAATCCTATGATTACACTCTGGAACCGATCCCGAAATCGAACCCTTTGACAAGCTCAGGGACCGAATCGAAAATCGAACCCTTCGGCTACGCTCAGGGACCGACCCGAGAAACGAATATTGTTTTCTTCGAACCACTGTGGTCTAATAAATTAAATGTTTAAGCCTACAGGAGGGGAAACAACTGGTTGTCATTCGCCTGCACGCTTTTATCCCGAAAGCTTAAATTGTGAATGGCTGGTCTTCTGACTTATCCCGATTCTTAATCTCCTTCCCGTTCGTGTGAGAACAAACAGTGGATCAACGATCAAAAACGTACTATCCCTTGCAGGATCGGGCTTACAGCAGCGGGAACTGTACCGGATTTTCACCGGATTCCCAATTAAGCCGTGCGGCACCTATTCATTTCAAAAGTAATTAAAAAACTTGGATTGGAACAGATTTGGAAAGAAATTGTTATTAATTCTACTTTACTAAAATGATTTTTACTTATAATATCTATCTATATC
>CAYHQN010000221.1:0-4019 GCA_964358545.1 uncultured Tangfeifania sp.
CGATTGGTTTAAGACCCTTAGTTGAATCTTTCTCTTGAATAGGTATCCGGTGAGTCCCCAAGGCAATGGAATTTAATCTCCATTTACTCACTTAATACCTAATTTTTTATGGACAAGCTAAAGATCAACAAGGGACGGATGTACCATTCGTCGGATCTTGTGTTGGACAAGTTTTCTGAACCGGCTAGCCGACCCCATTCTGTTTGATGTAGGGACGATGCTGTTTAAACTTGCAAACCCGATGCGGGAGCAGGTTGCCCGCTACTTCTTAACCGAAGATGACTTTAAACAGACAGAAACGCTGCTGGCAGATTTTAAAACGGCGATTCCTCAAAAGCGAATGGCCACAACTGTTTCGAAATCATCCACTCAGAAGGTAACCGATGTGTTCAGGTCCCTTGACAAGTTGCTGAGAGAGGTCATTGATGTTTATGTGGCTCCCTTCCAGTTTGAGAATCCCGATTTTTACCGCGAATACCGCAATGCAAGGATTATCGTGGGATACACTGGGCGCGGGAAAAGCAAAACAGACAAGGTGGAGAATGTGCCGGCTGCTCTTGCGGTTTAAACCAGGGGTACCTAGACTGAATCTTTCTGGGCAACTGGATTAAAGGCTGCCTAACGAATGTGCAAGGCCAATCGATGAATGTTGATTGGCCTTACTATTTCGTGGCAGGAATTGCTTTCTTTTTATGCGGCAACCGTTGCTTTCCCATTAATGACGACAGCGTACGATGCAAAGGATTAAGGATTGTAACGCCTATGATTTCTCTGGTGTCAGGTTCGATTCGGATAATTGTACCTTCGCCAATATCGACACCTTCGGCATTTTTTGGGTTACCAAAGGAAATATAAAGGACATCTGCTTCGGCATCGTAATCCCATTTGATTTTTTCTTTCTTCTCAGATATATTTACAGTTTCCATATAATTTGTCGTGTTTTGCTTATACTTCTGCTATAAACCAGGAGATACAATTCTTAGTCTCAGGATGATTTTTCATTATGTGACTAATTCGTTCATCCGTTAGGCGAATGAGACGGTTGTTTTTTGAATTGGCAGAAATCATTTAAAAGCTAAAAAAAAGTACACGTATAGGACGCACAGATGGACCCAGATTATTTTGTCCACAAATGCACACAAATAGAAAAACCGCAGAAACCACAGATTAGCATGGGGAAATCTTAACCACAAATGCACACAAATAGACACAAATGAAAGAACCACAGAAATCACTGATTACACCACGGAGGCCACTGATAGGAGGGTTAGAAGGAAACTGTCCACAAATACACACAAATAGACATAAATAAAAAATGCACCAGTTCAGAGTTATAAGAAATCAATAGTGTCCCCTGGCAGTTTCAATTTCTATGCTATTATTTTCAATATTTATGCTGTAAACAAGTCGGTCAGTGCGTGTTATTCTTCGTGACCAGGAACCAGATAGTTGGTATTTTAATGCTTCTGGCTTTCCTAATCCAGTATAGGGATGCTTAATAATATCGTCTATCAATGCCGAAATTTTCTCCTGCACCGCTTTGTTGCCACTTTTTCTCCAGTAGCTTATATCCTCAAGAGCTTTTAAGGAAACGAGCTATCATTAATAATTACAAACACAACAGAATGGTTATTGGCGAGTTCCATGTGACAATTAAAAAACAAATTATGAACACATGAATATATTATTTCCATAAATCCTTGGTGGCCATTTTAACGCCCTTCCCCTGTTTGATTTCTTTTTTGGCCAAAAGAACGCGTTCTACAAACGCAGGGTTGTATGATTTTTCTTCTTCAACTTCAAATTTGATTTTAAAGGCTTTGAAGATGGTTTTAATTGCTTCAATTTGTTCCCTGTCGTGAGGATACACTTTAAAGTTCAGCGCTTCCATTTTGTTTTATTTTTTTCACAAAGTTAACAAATTCATTTGTCCACAAATACACACAAATGGACACAAATTCACACAAATAATAAATAACGGAAGAGAACCCTCTTTTCTTCATTCCCGACTTTCGTCCGCCCTTCGACCCTTCGACTTCGCTCAGGGACCGCAAGCTAAGGGACCGAAATCCTGACCGTTCGCTCTAATTGCATGCTACTGCGGACGGTGGTCTATTATCATTTCCTTTTATTTATTGCGCCTCAGTTCACTATGATCGCCCCGCTCTCCACCCCCGGGCTAAACATTACCCTTAAATTGACCAAATAATCTCTCCCTTTGACAAGTGGCAAGGTGATTTTGGAATTTTTATCCAATCCGCTGTCATCATCGCCGGACAAGTAATAGTTTTCAGTCTCGGCTTTTTCAGAAATCACCATCACGGTATCCATCTGTCCAACAGTTTGAAAAGTATATTTCTTCGTGGCGGGTGCCGTAAAAATGTAATCATCCTGACCACCTGAGCTAGCCTTGATGACGGCCGATTTGTTCAGCTTTAGCTTCACGATATTTTTTGATGTTACGACCGGATAGAATGATTTGACTCCTTTGATATCGTTGGCCGAGAGGATTCCGGGAGGGAATATTCCATTTCTGTATGCAGAAGGCTGCAACACAAGACCGGGACCGAATTCATATTCCATGATTGATTTGGGATCCCAGGCTGAGCCCTTCACCTGATTGGCAGGAAGTTTGCTGAGGATATTGGCGTCAATCTGAACTTTTGGCCAATTGTTGGGCGGACCGGAAAACTCTGCATACACAGCCGGAGTGTTCCACCCGATGCCGGCATAGGGACTTTGGTGCTCGTGCTGGAAACCAATCGTATGGCCAATTTCATGAATGGCAGTGGTCTATGAACATAAATTTTATTTCGGTGCCATTGACCCATTTCAATCCGTTTGAAAGGATATAACCCATTCTGAGTGATGATACCCCGGGATCAAAGATCCGTGGAATCGTTGCCGGCTGATTGCAAAGTTTTTTTCTAACAATTTCTATTGGCATAATTTTCTGGTTTCAGGTTGTGAAGGTTGGTGCGGGAGAACCCCGGGTTGGCAATGTGGCATGAAGAGCCGTCCGCGAAAGAATAATCAGAAATGAGGTTGTCAACATTTCGGACGGAAGAGGCGAATGAAGAAGAGAAGATGGGAGAGTGGGAATGCAAGGGAATAGAACGTTAAAGGTACAAATTACAAATTAGTACCAACTGGGATAATAAAATGGAGATATTACCAAAGAGCAGTTCTTTTTAGAGCCTCCCTGAGTGCAGGGTCTTTTTCTGCTGCATCCCTTAAAACTTTTATGATCCTGTTGGTTTTGTTTTCAACAGGGGCGAGGGTGGTACGACGGTCGTAAATGATAAATCCAATCAATCCGAAAATAGACATCAACACCAATCCGAAGCCCCACATGAAATAGCTGTCAAATTTATCCTCCAGCCTGTTGATTTGAGATTGCATTGCTTCTACCTTTGTCTCCACCCTGACCATCCTGTCGCGGTCATTTTGGTTGTAAGGTATTTGCTGCTCCTGGGCTTTCAGGATATCAGAGAAAAACAGTACAAAAACAAGGATAAGCAATTTTTTCATGATCTTATAGATACCACGAAGTTACACTAAATTCCTGGAATATAAAAATCGCAATGGGGGATTCATATTATCCCACCCTCTCAACTTTTCTTTTTCCCCCCTCGGCTCCGCTCGGGGACCGGTCTTATCTTCATTCGCGTTTTCCGTCCGAGATCAAGGGAATCGTTTATAGATATCTTTTCGATGCGCGAATGCAACAAAGAGTACCGTTTCATTTTCAATGATTACGCCAATTCGATAATCACCAATCTTGAAGTTCTTTCAGAAAGTCATTCTTTTCTGTTTCTGTGAGCAATTGGTTTTTGTGATTGCGTTTTATTTTTGAAACCAAAATAGAATTTTCAACAGTTATTTCAATTCCTTCATTTTTTTGAGCCATAATTCGGGCTGTTTCTAAAAGAGCTTTTCCTGCTTTTGTGTGTTCATTAATTTCTATTGTTATCATGGCAAGTCTTTTATCTTTTTTATTTGATCCTCGAAATACTAAG
>CAYHQN010000222.1:0-3924 GCA_964358545.1 uncultured Tangfeifania sp.
ATCGTTTGATTTGCCCGTAAGTTCAGAGATACTATAGAGGTAGAAGTCTTCTATAAAATCAACATAATCAACCTCCTCCACAAAGTCCAGCAGCACTGATTTGTAAATTTTCCCGCCAAATGTGATATCCTTGCCCGTTGAATAAGCCCATGGGGAAAGATATTGCCGGATTTGCTCCTTCAATTTTTCAGAATAAAAGTTGAACTCATATCCTTCATGAAATTTCACTTTTAAATCCAGTTGCATCTTTTGGTAGGCCGGGTTTTTGACCTTGACCTTTACCTGCATCCCGCAATGATTGTTGATAAATTCAGTAATTCTACTAATGGTATCACCGTTTACTTTCGGTGAAAGCGGATCCACCGCATTTTTGTTGGCCAAATTGGGAACTACCACCAGCACCACGTTACCGGGTGCCAACCAGCAATATCTGTTCAATCCGGGAATAAACTTTGCATGCGGAATACATTTTACCTTTTGAACTTCAGGAAATGCTTCGAGAACCATCCGCTCATAATCCCAGGCTGTGATACTCCGGTTTTTGTGACGAAGACGTTCGGATCCCCGCGTATAATATGCAGGACTTGTTTCTGATTGCTTCCCACCAAAGGAGGCATACGGTTGAGCAACAGTTTTGACCGAAGCATTGCCGTTCTTTAATTTGGCAATTTTATTCTTTTCAAGAGGAAGGGCCAGATGGTTCGGATCATTGTGCTGATCTGAGAACTGCACCTCCAGGGCATTGGTCATCACCGACACCAGCTGGCAAACGGCATTCACATTCTTTTTGACAGAGGCCCTGATCCATATCCTGCCGACCGGCATGAGACTATTGACCGTAGTGGCATCATGGGGTATAACAAATTGGATGATACCACTCCGGAGAAGTTTATTGGTTGTATCGAGCACCACCTCACCTTTTGCCATTGGTTTCCAGTAATTGTCACAAAGCACAGCCCAGTCGACAGCTACCTGGTCCAACTCCGGATCTTCACTGCCTTCAGCCACCTGAAACAACACACTTACGCTGTCACCAGCTTTCAAATCTGTGAAACCAATGAGCAGTTCCCCTTCATTTTTGTATTCGGGCATCAGGGATACTGATTTGTCGACCAGAAAGCTGAACAGATTTCGCTGGTAGCTGTGCTCCTGAATTTGTCCGAGGTAGGCTACCTGGAAAAACTGTATCTCATCGTTGGTGAAATCATCGAGGGACAATGAGTTGATGCTAACCTCATCCGAAGTGGCTTTGTATGAAAGTGAAATATTTTGAACGACCGGCGTATACGGCTCGTTCAGCGCTACATAGGCCGGAGTATTCCCAACTTGCTTTGAATATTCAAGTATTTTTTCTACCGTCTTTTTTGGGTACTCAGCATGAAAAAAACTATGGTTTAGGGTAAACCTGACGAACCCTTTTCCCGGATTTACTACTGCCGGGGTATTTACAAGTACCGGACTAAAAATTGCCAACTCCCTGAGGAATCTTTTAGACCAAAGTGTTTCAGTCTGCCGAAGGCTTAGAACTTTCAGTCCCATGGGATAAAATATATGAAAAGGAAGAGCGCCCGGTGTGAAAACGAAGTTGTGCGGATTGGAAGCATTGCCGGATTCAAACAAATGGACGCTGCTTTGCTGGTATTTCCCGTTGTCGCGGTAGGAAAAAGCAACATCGGCGGTAAAACTGTTGTTGCTTACTGTTTCACCATAACCGCTGTAGTAACTATTGAAATTTGAAGGGGCATTTTTCCAGTTGACCCCTATGGACAGTTCAGTCAGTTTCTTTGAAAGCGCTTCGGAATACCCTACCAGGAAGGTTGAACCTTTTGTGGGCGCCGCTCCGAAGGGGGTAAATGGTTTTTTGGGATTCAGGATTCCCTGGTCCCCTTCCAACGAAAGCGAAGTAACATCTGAAACCTCAACAGTTATTCGGGCTTTTTGGATTTTTATCCCTTCGAAATCGCTGTATCCCAACGAATCAGGCGATAATCCCGTTTTTAACAGAAGCTGAATCACCGGAGATGCTGTTGTGTAACGATAGCCATGAATGGAAACATCGTAATCGACAATAGCTTTCTCTGAAGCAGGAACAGTGATAGAGAACGACATAACATTATCCTTGAAAGTTGGTTCTGCAACATAAGGTCCGATCCAACTCTTTTCACCGGTAAGATAGAGATCAAAAGCTCCCTTGAGCCTGGCATCGTTGATTAATGTACCATCAACATTGGAAAGGGTCAATGAGAGGTTCACCTTCCGGGTACCCTCCTGCATTCTGAGTACCGGTGCAGCTATCGCAAAACCAATCTCGGCCGCAGGATTCTTTATGCTGCCGAATGGCTGCCATTTGGGCTCGTCACCAATTAATTTTCCGCCCATGCCATCGGAGGAGTTGGCAACAGGCGCGTATCTGACGGTTCCATGTCCGCTTTTGTCGTAGTAGAATGAGCTTAATTGATCAATTTTGGCGCTGTTGATTACTGTTTCACCGGTAGGCGCATAGATCAGTTCAACTTTTGTTTCATCCTTACCGGCCGAAAAGATATCTTTGGCCCCAATGCTAATCGGATCCGCGTTTTTCTTTAGTTCCAGGACGACATGGGCCTTATCGGGAACAGCTGGTTTTTTTGTCAGACGTAAAACTTCCGAAAAGTAGAAATCCAGGTGACTGCCGGTAAAACGGTTGATGTTTTTTTGAGCGCCCTCCTGGTAAAGCTTTAAAAAACTGATAAAAAGGGCCAAATGAGGAGGTACATCACCGTTATTGTTCTTCAGCGCCGCTCTGATTTCAGCCAAATCTGCCGGGAAAAATCCGGTCCAGTCTCCAACAGGTTTTGACGGGTCTTTGGGATAAAATTTAACGAATGCGGCGAATTTTTGGGCAAAGAGCAGCAATTCCTCATCCGAACGTTCATCGACATCAACGAAATGAGTTCCCAGCTCGACAGGCATGCGCATCTCCTGCGACTGTCCGTGCCGAAAAATGAGGCTTTGTATGATATCTTGTGCGGCCATATCGGGAGTTGCTAGCTGTTGTTAAAATCAACTGTTTTTCGAACTTCGTTGCTGTCGGTAGTATAGAAAGGAAAGACGAGGTTGTAGCGCGAGTTGGTGGAACGGGTAACATAATCGAGGATGATACTGATTCTACCCTCCAATTCTGCCGAAGAATCAAGCTCAAGGGAGATCAGATTGATCCGGGGCTCGTAAATCAGGATGGCATATTTGATACGGTCTTTAAGCAGTGTTTTTGCCGTGGTAGCCATTGGTTCGAAGAGCATTTCGTGCATATCCAGACCGTATTTTGGATTCATGAAGCGTTCGCCGGCAGCTGTCCCAAGTAAAATCTTCAGACTGGCCCGAATGTCCTCCTCATCGGCCGTCATGCGCAACTCGCAGGTTTCCGGGATAAATTCCGGTGGAAAGCTCCATCCGTTTCCCAGAAACGAAGTGTATGCACTATTTTGTTTGAGTTCGTCCATTTTGCACAAGTTTATTTCGTCATTTTCATTAATCGCCTACCACCTCAATCTGTAATCTGTAATTTTTAATTTTTAATTTTTCGTTATCCTATCATCACCGTAAAACATCCCAATACAATCGAGCCGCCATGAGATGTAGAATCGCCCAGCCTTGCAGCCGGCTTGCCCCCGATCATCACCGTTGATGAACCCATCGCAATGGAATCAGGGGGCCCGCTGCAAATACACTGGTCACCGACCACTGCTGCCGGAAGTCCGCCGATCATCACTGTTGGTACTCCCGGGGAAGAAATCGGCCCCCCAACATGAGGCACGGGACCCGGTTCTACCATGGGACAAACATGCATATCTGATAATCGTGCTGCCGGTGGCATAATTTTTAATCTTTAATTTTGAGTCCACTCCGAAAAGTGTTTTTGTTTTTAATTAATTAATATTCAGA
>CAYHQN010000223.1:0-3911 GCA_964358545.1 uncultured Tangfeifania sp.
AAAAGCGAGGTTCGGATGCTCTACAACGAAAACATGGTGGGCGCCTTCATGTATGTCCCAGGCACCATGGCGCTGATCCTGATGCTGATCTCAGCGATGATGACCTCCATCACCATTGCACGGGAGAAGGAGATGGGCACCATGGAGATCCTGCTCGTCTCCCCATTGAAAGCCACGCACATCATCCTCGGGAAAGTGGCGCCTTACCTGTTGCTTTCCCTCATCGACGCTATTGTTGTTGTCTTCCTGGGGAATGTCGTGTTCGGGGTACCCATCCGGGGAAGCATCTTTGTACTGGCATTTTTGGTCATCCTATACATTACCATGGCCTTATCGCTGGGCATTCTGATCTCAACGGTGGCCAACAGTCAGCAGGTAGCATTGTTCATTTCCGGGTTTGCACTTATGCTGCCCACCATCCTGTTATCGGGCTTCATCTTTCCAATTGAGAATATGCCGGTAGCGCTACAGGTTCTGAGTAATTTCATGCCTCCCAGGTGGTTTATTGATGCCCTCAAACAGGTGATGCTCAAGGGGAACGGATTTGCATATATTTGGCCAAACGTGTTGATATTAAGTGCGATGACCCTGTTTTTTCTGGGGTTAAGCGTGAAAAAATTTAGATTGAGACTAGAATAACAGCCTTATGAGAACGATCTTATACCTGCTTCAAAAGGAATTTATCCAGGTTTTCCGCAACAAAGCGATGTTGCCAATCATCTTCATCATGCCGCTGGTACAGATGCTGGTATTGGTTTTCGCCGCCACGATGGAGCTTAAAAAGGTGGACATCACGGTAGTCGACCTGGATTTGAGCGAAACCTCCACCCGTCTGACCTCTAAATTTGAAGCCAGCACCTTCTTCCACCTCACCAGGGCACAACTGTCGCCTGCCGAAACAGATCAGATTTTGCTGAAAGGGACCGCTGATCTGGTCGTCACCTTTCCGCAGGGATTTGAGCAGGACCTTAAACGAAATGATCAGGCATCCATACAGATTTTGGTAGATGCGATCAACGGGTCGGCCGCGGAGCTCTCCAATGCTTACCTCCAGACGGTTATCGGAAGTTATAACATGAAGATCAGGGCCGAGATGATGGGTGTTCCCAAATTTACCCCGCCGCAGCAGGTCTCAGTGATCCCATCCTACTGGTACAATCCGGAGTTGAATTTCAAATTTTACATGGCTCCCGGCGTATTGGTTATCCTGGTAACCATTATCGGGCTGTTTCTCTCTTCGCTCAACCTTGTCAGGGAGAAGGAGATGGGTACGATCGAACAGTTAAACGTTACTCCCATCAAAAAATACCATTTTATCATTGGCAAGATGATGCCTTTCCTCATCATCGCACTGCTGGACCTGACTTTCGGTTTGATCGTGGCGAAACTGGTCTTTGGTTTGCCTTTCAGGGGGAATATCCTCACCCTATACATCTTCACCTCGCTCTATCTCTTCCTGGTCATGAGCCTGGGGCTTTTTGTCTCGGCCATCTCTGATACCCAGCAGCAGGTCTTGTTTGTGAGCTTCTTTTTCATGATTGTTTTCATCATCATGAGCGGTCTCTTCACTCCTGTCGAGAGTATGCCGGTATGGGCCCAGAACCTCGACAAGATCAATCCGGTTTACTACCTGATAAGGATCATCCGGAATGTTGTGCTGAAGGGTTCAGGGCTATTAGACATGACCAGGGAGTTGATCTACCTCTCGCTCTATGGTTTGACCATGTTTTCGCTGGCTGTCTGGCGCTACCGCAAAACTGTTTAATATTGAGCTTTAAAGATTGGGGCAGTATTGATTTTTTCTATATTTACGGCCTCGGGTTCTATCAACTATTGACAGTGTTATGGTATTCAAAAAGTATATTTATCTGCTGACAATCAGCCTGATTTGTATTGGGCATTACTCGCTCTGCGCCTCGGATTTTGCAGCATCCGGTGACCGGAAAACCAGAAATCCAGGTGCAATTCATGATTCACTTTCGTGGAGCCTCTCTCTGGTGAAGAAGGTTTTCAATGGATCGGGTGAGTGGTACATGACCAACCCATCTTTTCAAAAAAACATCAAAGGAGTGGTTAATTACGCTGAAAATGATCCGATTGATACGGTGATCGTGCACATGGGCCAGTTCTTGAGATCGGATTCCATTCCGCTTATATTCAACCGTAAAGCCGAAAATATTCCTAACAAACGGGTGGTTCCCGGGTATCTTTTTTCAGAGGAACTTGATCGGTTGGTGGAGAACAGACGTAAATCGGTGGCAGACAGTCTGCGCAGGAGTTTGATCATGGTTCCTGAAGGTTATCTGTCTGATGGTTTGTCCAAGGCTCCGGTTATTCCGGAAGGAAACCCGATGCAAATGATGTCGGGCATGGAGAAAACCTTGCCGGCCGGCTTTAACAGCAAGTTTAACCGGAGCTGGGGAAAGGCGAAACTTCCTGCCAATGCTACTGCGGCAGAAATCGATACCCTGCGAATGAAACTTTTCCTCTTGACGCGTCAATCGTTCAATGATTCTATTCTTTTTTACAAAAGGGATTCCCTGATACAAAGCTACCGCGAAAATTTTATCAATCAGAATGCGGGTGATGCTGCTTCCCGTCGGAAGGGTTATCTTCTGAACAAAAACAGGGAGTTGCTGTACGCTTTCAACGAAGCGGAAGTTTCAAAAGTTAACGATAGTGTCCGGATAGCCTTGCGTTTTCTGACGGACCGTGCTGCCGGCGACTCATCTTTGGTGACGATTACCAACCTGAACGGCTTGCAGGCCAAAATCTGGACCGCCAATCAACCCATGAACCCAATGCGGATCTTTCTGAAAAATGAGCAGAACGATTCGGTCAGTGTAGTGCTTTTCAATAATGGGAAAGGTGGAGTGAAGATGGTGATCGACGATGGGGTAAAATTCATGCGTTTCACAGAGACGCAGAAGAAGGAGATCACCTTCAAACCCCAAAAGCCGGATTCTAAATTGCAGAAGGTTAACCTCAAACAGGTCGATCCGCTTCCCTGGAAGCTTTTTGGAAACGGTACCGTTGGTTTCACCCAGACTGCGCTCTCCAACTGGGCCAAGGGGGGTGAAAGTTCGCTCTCGATGCTATTGATAGAGAAGTATGTCGCCAATTACAGCAAGAAAAAACTCAAGTGGGAGAGTATGGCAGAGTTCAGGCTCGGAATCTTTAAATCCCAAACGCGTGGGTTGGAGAAAAATGACGATAAGCTTGAGTTTCAGTCAAGGGTTGGCTATGCTGCATCCAAAAATTGGTATTACTCCGGTGAGACCAACTTCAGGACCCAAATTGCAAAGGGGTACAAATATCCTGACAAGGACCATCCTATTTCAACGTTTATGGCACCGGCATACCTAACCACTTCGTTGGGTATGGATTACAAACCCAACAAGAATTTTTCGTTGTTTCTTTCCCCTTTCACATCAAAAATAACCTTTGTGAATGATACGGCATTGATTGATCCGACGCACTACGGATTAGATCCGGGCAAGAGACGTTTGTGGGAACCCGGCGCCATCGTGAAGATGAACTGGCACTATGCCATCCTTGATAACGTCGTTTACGATACGCGGGCCGAAATTTTCAACAACTACAGATACCCCTTCCAAAAATTCAATGTTGACTGGGAGCAGACCCTCGTATTGCAGGTTACCAGGCGCATCAGTACCAGGATCAATACCCAGCTGATCTATGACTACAACGTCAAATTTCCAATCAAGGACGCAAATGGCGCAGAGGTCGCGCAACAAGCCAAGTGGCAGTTCAAGGAGCTGTTTACGGTGGGGTTTAATTACAAGTTCTGAAGAAAGACTGGGACGACTGGGACGAAGGGGACGACTGGGATGACTGGGATGACTAGGACGACTGTGACTCAGAGAATGTGAAAATGTGGAAATGTGAAA